>QHXD01000081.1:5410-16300 GCA_003223895.1 Acidobacteriota bacterium | reverse complement strand
GACCGCTACGCCCGTGAACGATTTTGCTGGAGAAACCGAGCGATCTGCTGGCGCGCGTCGTCGTTTATGGAGTCAAACTGAAGTCCGACTTTAGGCCAAAGCCGCCAGCGAATGATGGCTTGCAATGGAATGCGGCCGACGTTCGGCAGCACGAGAGTACAGTCCGGCAGGCGGTTGCCGGCGTTCAAAGCGTCCGTGTCTTCCGGACAAATCAGCCCTGCCCCTCCGACACTGAGGTCTTCGACGAACAGACCTACCTCGGTTCCGTCGAGCGTCGTCTGAATATAGACGGGCTTCTGAGACGATATCGCGACACGTTCAGTGGAACGCCGCTCGTCCTGTGACTTCTTTTCCATGAATCCATCGTGCCATAGGGACCAGACGGACCAAAATCATTTCAAATCTGATGTCACGATCTTAGTATGGTTATAAGGAGGACCGGTTGGCTTTCGGACGTTGCAGGACGCTACATACCGTTGGAGCCCTATGGACGACAAATCTCTTAGCAATCTAACTTTATCAACCTGGGCAGCTTCCGTATGGGAAAAAGAATTACGGGGCGTACCGCTGCAACTGCAGGAGGCCGCTCTTGCATGGTGTATGAGGCTGCATAGCGACTGGCGCAATTTCTGGAACAGCCTGGGCGGCGCGAACGCGGCGGATACTCCGCGAGCAACCAATATGCTCGTACACATTTATAACGATGCTGCCGTGAAACTGCAGTTGGACAACAACAACCCGCCTGAAATCAATCAGCTCTTTCAAAAAATGAAAGGACACGGCTTCTCGGATATGGACGCGCTGCACGCGATAGCCTTTGTGATGCAGGAACAAACCTGGAATGCCAAAACTACTGGGGAGGCTTTCGATATGAAGCAGTACGTCGAAAGAGCGAAAACATACGTCGAGAATGCGATTCAGCATCCGGAAATCGTCCGTAGCCTGCGGCTACCGTAGCGCAGAGCCACACCACGCCTGCGATAATAACGAGCACCATCAACCAACGCATCACACCCGCAAGCAATACCGCCGTGAGCGCCGGCCATTGAATCCTGAACTGAAGCAGGCGTTCGCCGCGCTCGATCATCCAGTGCCAACCGGTATGGGCCACTATGGCAGAGAGAATAATGGTACCGATGCGCTCGGCCACAGCGAACCGGAACAGAATTTCCAGTGCCGGAACAAGGATCGCCAGGACGAGCAACTGGCCCAGTTCCACGCCGATATTGAACGAAAGTAACGACGTCAGGAGATACGAACCCGCAAACTGAAGTGTCTCCCGCAAGGCGAACGAAAATCCGAATCCATGAACCAGACCGAAACCGAAAGTGATCATCCAACGGCGACGCACATTGCTGCCGACGATGTTCTCGAGCGCCATGTAAACAATGGACATGGCGATGAGCGTCTCGATGAGCGGCGGAAACCACAAAGCGGTCGGCCCGAGGTCGTAAGCGGACGCGATCAACGTGACGGAGTGAGCAAGGGTGAATGATGTCACCACGGCGATAAGCGACCGAAATCGACGGAATGGGATCACCAGACAAAACAGAAACAAGAGATGGTCCGTTCCCTCGAGAATGTGCAGGAAGCCGAGTTTGACGAAATGCAGGGCGGCCTGATGCCATCGGGGATCGAGCCGGATGATTCCCGGATCATCGAGGAATTCGAACGCGCGTACAACACCGGTGGGCGGAAGAAAACGCAGAACCGTGACAACCCTCAGTCCCAATCGTGCGAGTCCCGATCGAATCGAAAACGCCGACTGGTCGGAACGAATCGGGTAATCGAATAACACATCGATCAACGCCTGGTCCCAAACGAGATCCGTATCGTTCGTGAGCCGTTGGTCCGTGAGATGCGCTACAGCCTCTTCGTAGGAAGCGAACGACTTGTCGGAAGGAAGCGACACGCGAGCTTCCACAATCTGCGGCTCCGAAAGCTGGTCATCGCCTTCGTACACTTCAATCTGTCGTGAGATCCAGATCGTCGCCGCATCGCGCAGTGACTTGTCGATGCGCGCAAGATCCAGGTAGCCTGGCCCGCGCCTTGGAAACTCGACGTCAGCCATCGCTTTCAGTGGCGCACGCACCAGCAGATGCAGCTGTTGGCCCTGCGGCTTGACGAAAGCCTGGATCGTCAAATCCGCCGGAATGTCGTGGGCTGCGGCGGTAAACGGTAGTCCCAGGACTAGCGTGGCTATCAACAGGATGACGAACACGGGAGAATCATACATATACTCGCTGGCGCGAAAAAGGGATTCTGTTCATAGAGAGGGTGTTCCCCTCCCGGAATGTCAAATCACTGATGGCCACTGACCAATGTCCAATGGACTTGAACCATTGAACATTGAACATTTAGAAACTCGACCATTGGTGAATTGACCAATGACACATTTGTAAATGCCTCAAGTCCATTGGACATTGGTCAGTGGCCATCAGTGATTTGACATTCCAGTGGAATGATATACTTCGCCCCGATGAGCCTTTACCGCGAATACCCGCCTTCTGCGGCGCTTCGACCCTACGTCGAGTGCTACTGGTCGCGCGTTTCCGGCACGGCTCTCGGTGTTCCTCTGACACAGCGCGTGCTGCCCGATGGATGCATCGATATCCTTTTTGATCTGGGTCCGAGGCGTAATACCGCCTTTGTAGTCGGTCCGATGACGCGGCCGCTCATGTTCGAGTCCGCGGAGACAGAAAACATGATCGCCGTGCGCTTTCGTCCAGGCGGCGCGTTTGCTTTCTTTGATGTGCCGATGAGCGCGCTCACCGACCTGCGCCCCGAGATTGCGCACTTCTGGAAAGACGCAACGGCATTCGAAGCCACAATTCTGGAGCGTGATTCGGTCGCACTGCAGATCGAAGCGCTCGAGTCCGCTCTCCTTCAAAGGCTGGCCGGAGCACGGGCCATCGATCCGCGGGTCAGGGCGGCAGTGGCTTCGTTGAGAGGAAAGTCCGGTCTCACTTCGGTGGATTCTCTCAGTCAAGAACTGGGCATCACGCGGCAGCATCTTGCCCGAAGGTTTCAGGAGCAGGTTGGGCTAACCCCGAAGATGTTCGCACGCATCACACGAATGCAGGATGTTCTGCGGAGGATCGGAAACGGTCGCGAAGTGGATTGGTGCACCGTTGCGCTCGATTCAGGGTATTTTCAGGGTATTACGATCAGGCGCACATGATCGATGACTTCAAGGAACTCTGCGGAACCAGCCCCGCCCGTTATATCGCTTCCCTCTAAAGACAAGTTCCATTTTTCCAATACTCGGGCCGTCGTGTCACGGTACATGTAGCGCCAGGAGGATTTACTATGAAAAGTCTGACACCAGTGGGGGTTGTACAAGAGATCGAACCCTGTGCGCGTTTCTGGACGGAGCGGCTCGGCTTTCAGGTTACCGCTGAAGTTCCCGAGGGAGACAAGCTCGGTTTTGTAATGCTGGAAAAGGATGGAGTGCAGTTGATGTATCAAAGCTGGGACAGTTTGAAGAAGGATGTTCCGGCACTCGCAACTGGAGAATTTAAACCCGCCATTTCGCTGTACTTCATAGTTGATGACATCCGCGAGGTCGAAAAGAGCCTCGAGGATGTCCAGAAGGTATTTCCGAAACGAGAAACATTCTACGGTGCGACAGAGATAGGAGTGCGGGAACCCGGCGGTTTCACTGTCTGCTTCTCGCAGCACAAGGGCGAGTAAAAGGCCTTAACCTGCGTGTTTGTATTTCGTCGCGAGATCTGCAATGACGGAGATCAGCCGGCTGGGTTCGAACGGCTTGGGCATGTGCACCTGAAATCCCGCTGAGAGCACTGTGTCGCGATCGATCGCGGTGGTATACGCGGTGAGTGCAATTGCCGGAACGATATCACCGCCTCGCTCGCGATCGCGAGCCCGGACTCGCCCGATCAGAGCGTAGCCGTTGTAATCGGGCATTCCGATGTCGGCAACAATGACGTTGGGACGTGAATTGTCATAGGCACTGAGGGCTTCGGGCACGGAAGCCGCAGTAGTGACCTCACCGCCCTGGCTTTGCAGGAGGACTTTCAACAGTTCACGCGTGTCCGGATCATCTTCAACGACGAGGATGCTGATGTCCTTGAGCGCGCAGTCCATAATGAAAGTCCTGCTCAAAGAGTAGCACTGCGGCTCGAATTTCGCTTAATGAGATCGACACGTCAGCGGCGAGCGAGGCGGGTTATTCCTTACAGTCGATCCGCTTCGGCGGAGTGTTGTCACACGCGATACTAAGATCACGGCCTGGGGCAATTTCAGCACACACAAGGGAATGCGCAGTTTTCTGCGCCTCGTCGCGGCTTGTGCCGGCAGCGGGCCGGCACAACGTCCTGCCGCGGAATTCAACGCATACTTCGCAGTTGATCTTGCCGAGACCGACAGTCGAATAAACGATCAGCCCGAGAAATACAACGAAGCCGACGCCTATAAGAATCTTCGTGGTTTTCGACACTAGTGAATTCCCAGTAGCGTACGTCCTTCAGGAGAAATTTTTTCCGGAGTCCAGGGTGGGTCCCAGACCACCTGGACATCGGCCTCGACAACACCGGGGAGATCCAGAATCTTGTTTCTCGCATCGGCGGCGATCGAGGTGCCCATGCCGCAGCCTTGAGCGGTGAGCGTCATTTTGACCTCGATGCGGGCGCCCTCCGGCATCGTCGCGATCTGCATTTCATAGATAAGACCCAGATCGACGATGTTGACCGGAATCTCGGGATCGAAGCATGTTTTAAGCGCTTGCCAAACTTCCTTTTCGAGCGCCTCACCCGCCAGGGCCTGACCCAGGGCCGGTAATGTTTCCGCAGGACGAGGCTCCCGCCCGATCGCGTCGGCATCGCTGTTCGAGAGGCGGAAGAGGCCGCCATAGCTGGGAACCAGCAAGGTGTAAGATCCCCCAAGCGATTGCGTAATCATTACATCCGTGCCCTGCGGCAGCATCAGTGTATGCCCCGCCGGCACAGCAACCACCTGGCAATCCCGGGTCAGCCTGATGGGCTCATCCGTTCGATAATCCATAAGAAGCTCCCGAACTCATTATAAGTGCAGCTACTGGGAGGAAGAGAAGGGAAAGTAAGGAAAAGGACCTTTTCAAGCTCTATGCGGAAGGCAAATTGCACCTTAATCTCATGTTGAACTTGTTAGCAGGAGGCAAGCTCGATGCCGAAGTGTCCGATCCATCGCATCGATCTGGTGTGTTTTTGCCCAGCATGCCGCGGTGCAGTGAAATCCAGGCGGAAAGCCGCCTCGTCACGCGCAAACGGCAGACTGGGTGGCAGACCGCGCAAATCGCGAACTCGCAGCAGGCGAGGCTGATAGGGCTATTCGCGGAATAGTGATTTCCAGAGACTTTTCTGTTTTTTGGCGATAACGACGCGATTTTTTCCTGTCCGCTTTGCCTCGTATAAGGCTTCGTCCGCCCGCCGGATCAGTTCTTCAACAGTGTCATCCGGCGAAAATTCAGCGACTCCGCAGCTCACCGTAAAACACACGGAACAATCCTGATCGTCTTTCTTGTATTCGTAGGTGCATCCGGCAATCCTGGCGAGAAGTTCTGTGAACTTCGCTTCAGCCTGAGGGATTGGAACGTCCGTCAGTAGAATGACGAACTCCTCGCCGCCGTACCGGGCGAGAAAGTCATTCGGGCGGACATATTTGCCGAACGTCTGCGCTGCACCCAGCAATACACGATCACCAACCTGGTGGCCGTGCGTATCGTTGACTTTTTTGAAGTCGTCCAGGTCGAGAAACGCAAGAACGAAGGACTGCGCATTTTCTTTGTGTGACGTCGCCCATCGGGCGATCGCTTCGTCAAAACTTCCGCGGTTGGCAACACGGGTCAGAGGATCGAGGGAGGCTTCCTGCTTGGTTTGCTGAAGGCTGGTCTGGAGGACTTCGATGCGTTTTGAAAGTTTCGCGTAGCCGGCTTCGTCTTGTTTCTGTTTTTCGACCACAGCGCGGTTGAGTTCGCGGACCTCCTGGGCGATCTGCTTTTTCAACTCGCGGATGTCCTGAATATCGGTCAGGCTGTTGAACCGTTCCGAACTTCCCATCAACCGGACATTGAATGATTTTGCTTCTCCTGCAAGCTTACCGAGGGCAAGCCGGAGCACATCGATCAGCTCCGCCATTTCGGTCTCGCGCTCGAGCAGATACGATCTTGCGCGCGTCAGGTAGTCCTGGCACAGCCGGAGGCAGTCACTCGCAACGAGTGCCGTGTTCGGATCGCCGTGGACGGAATTCGCCAGGCGATGCCGGTATCGCTCCAGCTTTGATCGGAATTCGAGCGTATTGAGAGTGTGGCTTTCGACAACCGTGTCGCCCATCAGGGCCAACAGTTTGGCGACGAAGGAGGCAAGTTCAACGGATGGATGTTGTTGATTCTGTTCTTCTTCGAGCAGCCCCAGCTCGATTAGTTCTTCGTTCATACGGGACTAATCGGTTGCCGGGGCCCAAAACTTTACTGAGAGCGGCCAGTAACATACAGGTGGTTTTGGACGTCAACCACCCCGGGCGTGTCACGCGCGACGCTTTCGGCCAACCTGCGGATTTCCTCGGAAGGAACTTCGCCCCGCAACGTGACTACACCGTCGTCAGAGTCAACGCTGATCTGACCTGACGGAATGCGCTTCGAAAGGGAGAAAGCGGTCTTGACCTTGGCGGTCAGAGTGGCGTCTTTCGAAGTCTCTTTCATCGCATAAGCGACGCTCTGAAACGTGCTCCCGATCTCGCTCCGGGTTTCTTCCCAACCCCGCGTTGAAACCAGGAAACCTACCCAAAGCGCGCCCATGAGAAGTAGAACCAGCGCCACCGCACCAAAGAGCGAGATGGGTTTGCCGGGCTGCCGGGGAGTCCGCTCCACAACACGATGGAACGCAGGAGAGTGCTCGATTGTCTCTCTATTGCTGTCGAGCACGATGTAATTGCGTGCGGACGACACGGCGGGCGAGGACCACGGAATCGAAACCAACTTGCCGCCTGTCCCAAGAAAACCGCCGTAGGACACGACCAGATGAAGAATTTTTCCCGTCGCGGGATCGATCACGATGTCCTTGATTTTTCCGAGACTCTGGCCGGCGTTGTTGCGAACACGGCTGCCTAAAAGGCTACTGGCTAACCACATATTGGGTCTTTCCATGGCATCACCCCTCATGTAAGAAAGGTTGCAATCGCCATGCCACGAGTATGTGGTTGAAACGTCTAAGAAAATACCGATCCAAACGTATAGTGATATGAGGAAAATTTCACCACAATGTAGTCGCGGGCTTTAGCCCGCGTTCATTCCAGGCGAGGTTCAATGAAACGCATAGCTCTAGCAACCCTTCTGGCTGCGGCCACCGCCGTCCCTGCAATTTCCCAACGCAGCGACTCTCCGCCGCCTCCCGCACTGGTGGTGACCGGAAACGCGCAGATCATGGCGGTCCCTGACGAAGCAACCGTGAGATTGGGTATTGTCCGCCAGGCAACTGCGGCGCAGGTCGCACAGGAACAGGCAAATGCCATCGGAACGGAAATTCTTAACGCAATTGGCAAGCTAGGCGTTCCCGCCCAGCAAATCCAGACATCGCGGTTGGTCCTGAGCCCTGTTTACGCGCCGCGCGGTCCGGACTCTCGGGACGCCCCACGTATTGTGTCTTACACCGCATCGAACGTCGTCTCGGTGCGTCTGCAAAATCTTTCACAGATCGGGCCGGTGATCGATGCCGGACTCAAAGCGGGAGCGAATCAGTTGGAAGGTGTTCAGTTCGGACTGCGCAATGACTTGCCGTCGCGGGAACAGGCGTTGAAGCAGGCCGTCGCTGAGGCGCGCAGCAAAGCTCAGGTGATGGCGGATGCCCTGCGAGTGGCCCTGGTCGAGGTTATTGAAGTCACGGAAGGCGGTGTATCCTTCCAGCCGCCGCAGCCATACGCCCTTTCAAGGGCTGTGGCAGCACAAGCTTCGGATGCCTTCACGCCCGTTTCGCCGGGTGAGATCGAAGTGCACGCGAGTGTCACGGTCCGATATCGAATAGCCCCGAAGCCGTAGCCGTGCGATACGCGTAAGCCATGTTCGACGTGGAGAACGCCGTCCCGACACGGCCGTGGCGGTCGAGCAGGATCAAACCGCCGCGGCCTGCTGTCCGCCTGCTCATTAGCGCGATCACGGCCTCGGCTGCGGCTTGAGCCGGCTTGCCGGCCGCAACTAAATCGCTCGCCGTTTTTGCCAGCACGACTTTCATAATGGATTCGCCATGCCCCGTAGATGAGACTGCACTCGATTCATTGTCGGCATAACAACCGCAGCCAATCAAAGCCGAGTCCCCGACTCTTCCCGGATATTTGTACAACGTGCCGCCGGTCGAGGTTCCTGAGGCGAGATTTCCGTTGACGTCGAGCGCAACCGCCCCAACAGTCCCGAAATTTGCAGCCCCGGAGCGTGACGACCAGATCTCGGCCTCGCGTTCGGTGATGAGATCTTCCGGATTGCAAAATTCCAGACCCTGCTCGAGAGCAAACTGTTCGGCGCCGTATCCGGCCAGGAGCATGTGCTCACTCTTTTCCAGAACCAGTCTGGCCAGCCGGATGGGATTTCGAATGCGTTCGACCGCCACCACAGCGCCGGACTTCAGCGTCGCACCATCCATCAGAATGGCATCGAGTTGAACCTTGCCCTCGCGATTCAGATGAGATCCAACACCAGCGTCGAATATCGGCTCATCTTCGAGTTCGATGATCGCCTGCTCACATGCAGTGACGGCCGGCCCGCCCCCTTTGAGGATGTCCCAGCCGCGGTCGAGCGCTCGCATAACTCCGTCGCGGCCGGCTTTCAATGAAGTTCGAGGAATATCCCAGGCGCCACCGTGAACGATTAGCGCGATGTTATCCACAAGGAAGAGTATATGAAGAAGACAAGAAAGTGCCGTAGCCGCGAATTACGCGAATTACGCAAATGGGCGCATCAAAGGTTCTTGACGCGGCCATTTGCGTAATTCGCGGCTACGACCCCATTTTTCTACCCGCCGTTGCGGCGGTCGCTTTCACGCATGACCGTCGCATAGTTGGTACCCAGGAACGTGACAGTGGGAGTGATGTGGCCTTTTACGCCAACCTTGGCGCCTTTGCTGGGAACGCCTCTGCCGTCGGACCATACCCAAAGCCTGCCCGTGCCGTCATCGAGTTGGTAAATGCCTTTACCCAGGAACCCGATCGACTGCGTCACCTGGCCGACCACGTTTACCTCTTTATTCATAAAGCGTCCGGGATCCGCCGTGATGGCGCCGATCTTGGTGCGCTCACAACCTGCCAGCGCAAGTCCCAACGCCAGAACGACGACCAAGTAAGTGACTCGCTTTGCAATCATGTCTTTTCTCCGAATTTACTTTTTGTTGCGTGTAGCCAGGTCATAAACCAGACCTGCAATTCCGCCAGACACTGCTCCGATTGCTGCACCTTTCTTGCCGCCGGCTATCGCTCCGATACCGGCGCCCGCCCCGGCGCTGCCACCGACAATCAACGCTTCGTGCCCCAGCGAGCGCTTTCGTTGCTGCTGAACGACGCTCACCGGCGCCGGATTAGAAACCACAGCGGGATTAGAAACCACAACCGTTCTTGGCTGGACGAAACGTGTGCGTGCAATCGGGGCACCGCTCGAGTATTGCGTGCTGACCAGCGCGGTTTGCCGGTCAGGATTGAAAGCCCGGGCCGTAGCCGTGAATAAACCATCGGCCATGGTCCCAAGGAGGAAGGCGAGGATTAATCCCCCCGTAAGCAAGACTTTGGGATTTCTCATAGTTACCTCCTGTCGCATCACGTTTTGACGACCACCGGAAGTCTTTGAAAGCGGGATTATTTTCCCCTGCTCAAACCCGCGTCCGGCGTGGCTTTGATCGGAAGTACCACCGTAATCGACTGATCCGAAACACAAAAAGCCGATGTGGAATTCACGGTACACCACTTGCAACTAAGTTCTTAGGACCGGAAAGATTTAGGAGGGACAAAAATGTCTTTAAGCAAATTAGGACTCATTCTGTTGTCCGGCTTCTTGATCTTTGCTACCGCTCCTACCGCACCGGCGCAAAACACCCAATCTCCAAAGGGTGAAAAGCAAACCGGGACACAGCAGCAGGGACAGGCAACACAGGATCAGAAGAAGACGACAGAGAAGAAGGCAACCGAAAAGAAAGCCACTGAGAAAAAGGATGATTCTCAGACGACTGAAAAGAAGACAACGGCCAAGAAGGCCAAGACCGGAAAGAAAACCAGCGGAGTGCAATCGAAGGAGACAGTCCGCGAAGTTCAGACAGCGCTAAAGAATCACGGATTGGATCCGGGACCGATCGACGGAGCGATGGGGCCCAAGACGATGGCAGCGCTTCGAAGTTTCCAATCGCAAAATAATCTCCCGGCAACCGGAAAGCTCGACGAGCAAACTCAGGTTGCTCTCGGTGTCCATACAACGCGATCGACGGAGAGTTCGAATCTCGATACAGAAAAGATCAGGCAGATCCAGCAGGCTCTCAGTGACCGCGAGTACTACTACGGCGATATCGACGGCACTATGAACCCCGAAACGACACAGGCCGTAAAAGAATTCCAGCTGTTGAACCACATGCCTTCGACCGGCGTGGTTACACCGCGGGTAATAGCGGCGCTCGGCATCAGCCCCGGTTATAGCTCTGAGTACACGGAGCAGGCTCAGACCAATAACAAGAGCGTTGATCAGGAAGAAGCCGCACGCTACAAGCCCGGCGTCGACGTAGGAGAGGGCAAAGTGGCCGGAGCCGAAACGCAGTCGGATAGCCAGCGGACGACAAGCGACCAGGTCGCCTACAAGTATGACAGCGGTCGCAACACCGACAAGAATCACGCCACGGCCAGCACTGGCACAGTGGACAAGGCTGACAAGGA
>QHXD01000081.1:4831-5321 GCA_003223895.1 Acidobacteriota bacterium | reverse complement strand
ATGTCGTCAAAGGCGCACTCGGAATCGGCGGACGATATGGAAAAGGAGTGGTAGCTCAGCGGCTACCGGATGGCAGGTGGAGCCCACCGGCCTTTATCCAGATCGGTGGCGGCAGTTTCGGAGCACAGCTCGGAGTCAGCTCAACCGATTTGGTTCTGGTCTTCACCGATGCCAAGGGCTTGGACCTTCTTATGAAGGGAAAAGACCTGAAACTCGGCGTGGATGCTTCAGTTGCAGCGGGCCCGATTGGCCGCTCTGCTGAAGCCGGGGTGAATGCAAACCTCGAAACAGGGGTCCTCGCATATTCCCGCTCCAAAGGCTTGTTCGCGGGCATTGCGCTGGATGGCGCTGTGCTCGACATCGACCAAAACATGAACAAGAAGGTATACGGCGAATCCGCATCCGCTGAAGACATTCTGAACGGAAGAGTCCGGGCGAGCTCCGTCGCGCTGCCGTTCACGGATACTCTCAGCAGGATCATTCCCAGGAA
>QHXD01000081.1:0-4776 GCA_003223895.1 Acidobacteriota bacterium | reverse complement strand
CGAGCTTACGTCGAGTGAGCTCGACCAGGTTGATGGCAAGCGCGATAATCTCGTCTTCCTTCTCGAACATCGGTACGGCTATGCTCGCCGGCGCGCTGAAAGAGAGGTCGATCTCTTTGTAAGTGAGTTCGAAGACAAGCTCCGCAGAGCGTCTTAACCACAACTTGAACGCGGGCTGAAGCCCGCGACTACATTGGGGGATTGATTTCCTGAATGTAGTCGCGGGCTTCAGCCCGCGTTCATTTGTTCCAGCTTGCCGGGTTATGCCCATGTGGTTAGAATCGCTGACATGACTCCAGCCTTCATTGCGCTTATGATCCTGGCCCAGACCCCAATTTCTTCCGAAATAGACCGTCGCACTTCTGCCGTTGAAAGCAAGGTTGTCGCATGGCAACCGCGAGGTGCGCACGGCGAAGATCGTGGCGGAGCACCTGCGGAGCCTTGGAATGGAGGTGAAGAGTGGAGTGGCGTACACCGGAGTAGTCGGTGTGCTTCGGGGCGGAAGGCCCGGCAAGGTTATTGCTCTGCGGGCAGACATGGACGCGCTGCCGGTCACCGAACAGCTCAACCTGCCGTTCGCTTCCAAAGTGAGAACGAGCTACAACGGACAGGAAGTCGGGGTGATGCATGCGTGCGGCCACGACAACCACGTTGCCATTCTCATGGGTGTTGCGGAGATTCTCGCCGGGATGAAGGAACAGTTGCCGGGAACAGTCAAGTTCATCTTCCAGCCCGCGGAAGAAGGTCCGCCGTCAGGCGAAGAAGGCGGCGCCGAGCTCATGATCAAGCAAGGCGCATTTGAGAATCCGAAGCCCGACGCGGTATTCGGTCTGCATGTGATGGGCATCGCCGGAAATGTCGGGCAGCTCACGTATCGTTCGGGCGGAACAATGGCGAGCGCGGATTTGTTGCGCATCACAATCAAGGGAAAACAGACGCATGGCGCGATTCCCTGGGGTGGCGTCGATCCCATCGTCGTTGCGTCTCAGATTGTGCTTGGACTTCAAACGATCGCGAGCCGGCAGCTCGACATCACGAGAGCACCGTCCGTCATCACGATTGGCAGCATCCATGGCGGTGTAAGGAACAACATTATTCCCGACGAAGTCCAGATGGAGGGCACGGTTCGCACGTTTTCTCCGGAAGTTCAGGACGAAATGCATCGCCGGATAAGACTCACCGCCGAGTCGATCGCCCAGAGCGCCGGAGCCACTGCCACTGTTCAGATTACGCGCCAGCTCCCAATCACATTCAACAATCCCACGCTTACCGAGCAGATGCTTCCAACTCTCCAGCGTGTTGCCGGCGCAGCCAATGTCTCCGTACAGCCACCGGTGACCGGTGCCGAAGATTTCTCCTTCTTCGCTCAGAAGGCTCCGGGACTGTTCATTTTCCTTGGATCGAACAAGACGGGTGTAGACGCCACGACCGCGCCGGTCAACCATTCCCCGCTTTATGAAGTGGATGAAGGAGTGCTGCCGCTGGGAGTGCGGGCTCTTGCCAATCTTGCCCTGGATTATCTATCGCAGAAGTAACGCGTCTAAAACCCATAAGGACACTTTTATTCTTTTTCAAGAAAGAGGGATCTTTATGAGAAACCTTAAACAGAAACACGAACGGCCACCGGTCCATTCTTACGGGGCCAAGACGCTGCCTTTCCGGATGCCGCTTAACGGCATTTCCGATCGAACCCTCCAGAATCATCACGACAAGCTGTATGTCGCGTACGTCGAGAAGAAGAACGAAATCGAAAACCAGCTCGAGGAGCTGGGACGAGAGATCGTGCGCGGGAAACCATCCGCCGGCAATTCCACGTACAGTGAGCTCCGTGCGCTGAAAGATGGCGAAACTTATGCTGTGAACGCCGTCTATCTGCACGAGTGGTATTTCGAAGTTCTGGGCGGTGACGGACAATTCGAAAATGCGCGCGAGCTGATCGATGCCCTCGGCAACACCTATGGCTCGGTTGAATCATTCATCAAATATTTCTCCGAGTGTGCGATGGCGTCCCGCGGCTGGGCGGTGCTTGCGTGGAACACGAAAGAGCATCGTCTGTGGGTATACAACTCTGATGCTCACAATCAGGGCGGCGTGTGGGGCGCTCTTCCGATCGTTGTTCTCGATGTCTACGAACACGCCTATTTCATGGATTACGGCGCCGATCGAAACGCTCCTCCTCGGTCTGTCGTTATTGGTTGTCAAAGAACGGAGGAGTCTACCATTCGTCTTCCATCGATGTCCACAGCGGCACGTTAGGATGCTAGTCCGCATCTCATCGATTCGAAGAAGGGTTCAGCCGCGGATTACGCGAATTACGCGGCTGAACCCTTCTTCGAATCGATGAGGCGCCGACTAGCATCCTAACGTGCCGCTGTGGACATCGATGGAAGACGAATGGTAGACTCCTCCGTTCTTTGACAACCAATTACGACAGACCGAGGAGGAGCGATGGAAGCATTGGAGGCAATCTTCAGATGGTTGCACGTCTTCGCCGGTATCACCTGGATCGGACACCTCTACTTCTTTAACTGGGTCAATGGGCCGCTGCAGGCAAAGCTCGACGGTCCCACCAAGAAAGTCGTCGTGCCGGAGCTGATGCCCAGGGCGCTGTATTGGTTCCGTTGGGGAGCGGCTTATACCTGGTTTACGGGTGTGCTTCTGCTGATGCTCGTTTACTACGCCGGGCAGCAAGCTTTGGCTTCAGGAGCGAATTGGTCGGCCGGCGCGATCATCATGATTGTTGTGACCTTCATCGCGCCTTTCATCTACGACGCGCTGTGGAAGAGCAGCCTTGCCAACAACCTTCGCGCCGGCGTGATCGTTTCCTTCATCCTTCTCTCCATCGTAGTGGCGCTTTTCGTCTACTTCGCTCAGTTCAGCTATCGCGGGACGCTGATTCACACCGGGGCTCTCCTCGGAACCGTCATGGCTTTCAACGTCTGGTTCCGAATCTGGCCGAACCAGCAAAAGATCATCCGAGCGGTGAAGAACGGCGAGACGCCTGATGCCGGTATCGTGAAGCTTGCCGGATTAAGATCCAGACACAACACGTATATGTCCGTGCCGCTGGTATGGGCCATGATCGGGCAGCATACGACTTACTTTGCCGGCGGCAATCTCGGGATTCCCAGCAACTACTACTGGGTGTTCTGGCTTCTCGTGATCATCGTTGGCTGGCACATCGTGTTTCAGTGTTATAAAAAGGCGGGAAAGGTCCAGGGGTTCTAGGAAAAAGAAGCCAGAAGCCAAGGAAGCCAGAATTGGGCGTTCCGCTTCTGGCTTCTGGCTTCTGGCTTCTCGGCTTCTGGCTTCTTTTTACCGGGCAGCGATGACCAGCGGAGAGCGAAGCGTGAAGCTTTTCGCCTTTGGTCAGAACTTGAACCGCAGTGGCGCCACCGGCTCCAACACCCGCACCGATTGCAGCGCCCTTACCGCCGCCGGCAATCGCGCCGATACCGGCACCGATAGCTGCGCCAAGTCCGGCTCGTTTGGCCGTCTGACCGCCGCGGCTTGCCCCCGCTTGCTCGTATTCGGATGTAGTCAGCGAATACGGAACACCGTTGACAACAATTTGAGACAGCTCGAGCCCGAGTTCAGCCTTTCCCGCGACGCGGCCGGCCTCATTGATGTTGGCTATACGTCCACGAACATCGGCGCCGCGCGGAACCACTTCGACTCCGCCCTGATACAGCGGCTCATCGAGCACGGCGACGAATGTTTCGCCGATCTTGTTCGTTTCACTGTTGATGCTGTCGATCATGCGAACCGTGATCTTTGATCCGGTTGGAATCGTCCATGCCGTATCGGCAGCGCTCGACGATGACGGACGCGTCACGCGCTCGTTGCCGGGCACCAGCCTCGGCGTTGTCTGGTTAGCGGACGACGTTGTCGATCTTGTTGACGAAGAAAGTGGGGACTTCTCGTCTCCAAACACAAGCTGCTGAACGGAGAGAATGTCGTAGTCCTTAACTATTCCATCGTTCGCCCGAAATTTAACAACTCTGGCTGACCCACCCTCAAAGTAACCGGACACTCTTTCTCCGGACTTGAGGACCAACGTGTCGGAAAACAACGGTACCGCAAACAAAACCAGTACCGCGATGAACGTTGTGATTCGCGTCAGTTTCCTCATGATGCCTCCCTAAGGATTTTGGTAATTTCCAGTTTAGACCCCTCAGCTTCGAAAAGAGAGTGTTGCAATTTTTCTGCCAGCCGCGTGACTTTGTAACGATATGAAGATGAAGGGGTGAAACAGGTCCTTCCACAGGCTCGACCGGACGGGGGACTAGAAAATTTACATGGTGATTGATGTAAACTGGCAAACGCGGTCTGTGGGAAATGGCGGAGGTAATTCGGGGACAGACGCATGAATCTCCTAATTACGAATCAACAGCGCTTTGAACGTAATTAGGGGATTCATGCGTCTGTCCCCGAATTACCTCCGCCATTTCCCACGGACCACGGGCCCGTAGCTCAGGTGGATAGAGCATCTGCCTTCTAAGCAGGGGGTCGCAGGTTCGAGTCCTGCCGGGCCTATTTATGGCCGTAAGTTTCTGCTATAGTGAGAGATTGGGCTTATTGGCACAAGTCCTACAGAGAGCGGGAAAGGAGAATTAGTAGTGTCACAGAAATCCCCTCAAACATTAGTCATGGAGGAAGACCAGCGGGCCAGGGGGGGTCCCATCATCAATGACTTCAGTATTCAGGTAGCCACCGTCAACGGTTCAGGCAGTCAATCTTCAAATACAGTCCTAATGCGATCCATTTTCCAGATGG
>QHXD01000879.1 GCA_003223895.1 Acidobacteriota bacterium | reverse complement strand
TCGCTCCACTGCAGCCTTGCGGCAGCGTGGCCAAATGGGATGGCGACAAAGTAACGGTCTGGGGGCATGGTCAGGCCATCTATCCGGCGCGCGCGCTAATCGCCCGAGGCCTCGGCATCGAGCCATCGAATGTCCGGTTTATCAATAAATGGAACGGCGGCACGTTCGGCGGCGTGCGGCAAGCGTCCGAGAAGTTTTATCCCTGGGTGGCCTATATGGCCAAAATGGCCGGCAAGCCCGTCAAGTTAACGCTCACGAAAGATCAGGAACTGGCTCACATGCAGGTGAAGCCGGAGAACATTCAGAAGTTCAAAGTGGGAGCCAAAAAGGACGGCCGAATTGTCGCATGCCAGCGGGAATACCATGTAAATAATGGTGAGAGAAACGGAACCGGCGGACTCGGCGGAGGTGGCGGAAGCGGAGGGCGCTCCGAGCTTTACCTTCACGTCATCCCCAACTGGAAGGAAATCGGTAACGACTACCGAACCAACTCCATGACCACAGGCGCATCCCGAAGCAACTTGCAGCAGGAGTTCAAATGGGGCTGGGAACAGATGATGGATGAAATGGCGGAAGCTGTGGGAATGGATCCCGTCCAGTTTCGATTGCTGAACGTTCAAAAGCCAGGAACGAAAGTCTCCATCCAATCGGGAGGCCCGACGATGGTCCCGATGCCCGAGAGTGAAAAGGGTCTTCTCACATATGACTCCTATGCATCTGTCGAGATTCTCCAGGAAGGAATGAAGGCCATCGGATGGGAGAAAAGGAATCCCACACCCGCTGGCAATCCTGGAAGGTTCAAGCGCGGATTCGGAGTAGCGATGTCCCAACACCATGCCGGACGCCTGGGTTACCACGAAGGCGAGGTCGGCTTCGAAAGAGTGGTGAAGCGCGGCGGCGCCGACGTCTATCAATCTGAAATTGAGCTGAATGCCGAGGGTAACATCCTCCTGCATTTCGCACAGCCCGACAGCGGCACGAATCATGGTACCGCAATAGCGATGGAGATCGCCGAAATTCTCGGGTTCACGAGTCTCGCTCATATGCGCGTGATCTGGGGCGACTCTGAACTCGCACCGCCGGCCCCGGGTTGGAACAGCGGCCTGACCACTCAGCTACAAGGCGGCGCTTTGTGCAGAGCGGCAGACAAGCTCCGGCAGGACGTTCTGAAACGCGCGGCCGATGTTTTGAAGCTGGATGCCGCGAAACTTCAGATCAGAGATGGAGTCATTTCATCCAAAGAAAATCCAGGAAAGACGGTGACGTTTGCAGCTCTCGCCAGAGCCAATGAAGGCCGGGTGATACGCGAACACGCCAGTTGCTGTCACCCCGGCGCAATTGGAAGGGCCATGAACCGTGGCATTGGTGCCTGCTTCGCCGAAGTTGAGGTCGACACGTGGACCGGCAATTGGCGGCTGGAAATGTCATCAACCCGTTATTGGCCGAAGCCGATATGAATGGATCTTTGGTCCAGAGCACTCAGGTCGCGACGGAGGCCATTCCATGGGATCGCGAATTTCCGGGCACGCGTCACTTCAGCGTCGGCTACTTGTCCTACCGGCTTCCCACTATCATGGACGTCCCGGAACAGACCCAGGTATTCGTGAATAGCCTGGAGCCCCGCTGGTTCTTCGGAACAAAAGGCTTTGCCGAGACGGCCATCGGCGCCCCTCCAGGCGCGCTGGCAAACGCAATCTACAATGCCTGTGGAGTCAGGATAAGAGAACACCCGATCACCAGAGAAAAGATTATGGCGGGTCTTAAGGCCAAGGGGGGTATTGGGTAAAACACTCCCCTCCTAAGTTAGGAGGGGTGCCCAGCCCGAGTATTTCAAGGGCGAGGCGGGGTGGTTTCCATTTGGAACCACCCCGTCTGCGCCATTCCAAGGTGGCTTCGCGGCTTTTTGATGGCGCAGCCACCCCTCCTAACTTAGGAGGGGAGTAAAAACATGAAGAAAATCTCCGTCTATCGGCCAACGACAATAGAAGAAGCCATACAGATATTGTCGCTGCATGGAACTGAGGCGGGAGTTTATGCGGGCGGGACCGACTTGCTGATCCGGTTGAAAAACAGATTGAAGCAAGCGCCGACATATCTCGTCGACATTAAGAAAATAAACAACCTCAGATACATCAAAGAAGACGCGCAAGGAGGCGTCCGGATCGGCGCGCTGACAAAACTGGCGGAGATGGCCGAATCGGATTTGTTGGCGAGGAAATACCCGATGCTGGTGCAGGCCGTCAAGATGATCTCTTCGCCGGAGCTAAGGAATGCGTCAACGTTGGGAGGAGACTTGCTGCAGGAAGTTTGGTGCCAGTATTTACGAGGTGGCTATTCCTGCTGGAGAAATGGTGGATACATCTGCTACGGAGCAATCGGAGATAACAGTTATTACCACTCCGCTATGGGAGGAAGGTTATGTTACGCCGTGTACCCAGGTGACGCGGCGCCAGCTCTGATCACTTTGGATGCGAAGGTCAAGCTTGCCACTCCTTCCGGAATGAAGGAGCTGACCGTAGAGCAACTCGTACCCGGGGACATGATGGTCGACGGCAGAATCCAATCTCATGTTGTACGTTTCAATGAGATCCTCACGGAAGTAGTGATTCCTCCGCCAAGACCGGGCTTCAGGGCCTCATTCGAGAAACTGAGACCACGAGGTGTTTGGGACTTCGCCATGGCCTCAACCGCCCTGGGTCTTCAGCTTCGCGACAAAACGATCGAGGATGCGCGCGTCGTATTCGGCGGTATATCGGGGAAACCGTTTCGGGAAAGATCCGTTGAAGAGTTTCTAAAGGGAAAGACGCTAAGCGCGGAATTGGCCGGTCAGGCGCCTTCGCAGGCGCTGCGCGACGCCGCACCGCTGAAATACAATGCGACGAAGATCGATATGGCCAAGGGCCTCCTCACTTCAGGTCTGGAAAAACTTGCCGCTTCGTAGATCCAAACGATCGCGGGGGAAGGAAGCCAGAAGCCAAGCAGCCAGAAGCCAGAATGGGGAATGATTATTCTGGCTTCTTAGCTTCTGGCTTCTGGCTTCTTGGCTTCTGGCTTCCTTCTCTTCCTAGAACACCCACTTCAACGCCATCTGTATGATTCGCGGATCTCCCGCAGCCAGGATTCG
>QHXD01000042.1 GCA_003223895.1 Acidobacteriota bacterium | reverse complement strand
TTTAAGGTTCGCTCGAGATAAAAAAAGAGCCGTGAAGCAAGGTTGTGCATTGCTTCATGGTTCTTGAACGGCAACGCTTCATGCGCTGGTGGTGAGGGACGGTGCGGGCGGAGTGGACGACGGAGGTTCAGCGATCGCGGCCGTCCGGCGTCTTGCGGCCGAACCGCTTGCCGAAGTCCCCGGCCGAATTCTGCGTTCCTGCCACACACTCACGGGAACTTTTCCGCGCGGCCAACAGAGTGCGTTCAACGCCGATAACTTGTCGTACCGAAAATTCCAGGAGCGCCGCGTGGGCTACGGCGCGCGGCAGACGAAATTCGCGGCGTCGTCGATGCTGCCGGTGCCCTTGTATTTGGCGACCTGCGGATACGGACACAGGGGACGCGTGCGGTCCACTTTGCCGTCGGTACTGTGCGACGCGATCAACTGGTCCGGCGCTATCCCGTGTTCCACCCATTGCTCGAGCGCGCTGACTTTGTCGAATACGTTGGGACCTTCACCGCCGCCGCAGTGGCCCATTCCCGGCTCCAGGAATAGCCGGACACTGTCGGACGCTTTGCCCGCGCCGCCCACGGTATCCAGTACGCTCTTGTAATACTTCAGGGTGTTCAGCGTCGGGACATTGGTGTCGCTCCAGCCGTGATAGAGCAGCAGTTTGCCCCCGTGTGCGAAGAACGCCTTCATGTTCGGATCAGTGGCGTTCATGACCAGGTTTTCCGGCAGGTCACCACGCACGACATCACTGTCGAAGTTGAACGTCTTCCAGTCCCAATTCGGGTCTTTGAATACGACGTACCGATACTGATCATAAATATTGGCCGAAGGTTCCGGACCCTGAGCCTGAACGCCCCAACCCAGCTCGGTTCCCGGCACGAAGGACGAAAACAGTTGCTGGCCGGTACGCGGGTTGATGGCAGGAGAATACATCTTCTTTGCCGCCTCCACTTGAGGAGCGGTGAGGCATTCGGCACCATCTCCAGCCTTGCAGAGCAGAGCCTTGGGATCGAAGTTGCACTTGGTCGGATCGTCGATGAGGCCATCCTTCAGTCCGTCGTGAGCGTCGCATGCGCCGAGGGCAGCCTGGTGGATGATTGGATACTTGCTCGGCGGTATGTAGCTGGCCGGGTCCTTCAGCACTGCATGGGCGACCCATAAGGAGATTGCTGTCCGGTTGGCTGGCGCTCCGGCGATGATGCCGTCGTAATCATCAGGAAACTTTTGCGCTTCTTTGAGGCCCTGTCTACCGCCTGTAGAGCAGCCGTTCCAGTATGAAAGTCTCGGCGCGTTTCCGTAAAAAGCCTGAATGACTGCCTTGGCCTTCACGCTCATTTCGTGTTCGGAGCGCCACCCGAAGTCGATAAGCTTTTCGGGATGACCGAGCGCAAAAGTCCCGCGGCCCCCAACGTGTCCGGTATCAGTGGATGCGCTTGCATACCCTGCGCGGACGGCCTCGGCCATGGCGGAATAGCTGATCACTCCGGCCCAACCTCCGTTACCGACGGCCTGAAACTTGCCGTTCCAACCACTGGCAGGCAGCCAGATCTCCACTTTGATATCCGAATCGCTGGTGGGTTTGATGGTTGCGGCCACACGGCAGAATTCGGAAAGACCCTTGTAGGGATTCGCGCCCCTTGCCCCGGCTTGCCGCTCCCCTGGAACGGAGAACTGGCCGGCCGGTACGAGCTGAGCCATCGTGATGGTCGTGTCCTTCAAAGCAAGCGCTGCCAGGCTGTCGCACGAGGATGCAAACGCCGGAACAGCTGACAAGCACGCGAGAACGCATATCGCGCATTTCATCATCGGAATCTTCATCTGGGCCTCCAAGTTTGGAGGGAGTATACACTACAGTACCAGCCTGCGATAATTCGGGGACAGACGTATAAATCACCTGAATTCGCATTGAAAAACGTTAGAAGAATTTAGGTGATTTATACGTCTGTCCCCGAATTATCGCCGACCTGGAGGACGAACGACGATGAACGCAAGAAGAACCCGTCGAGATTTCCTGAATCTGACCGGAGCCGGCATGGCCGCCCTGATAGGGGGGACATTGCCAGGCGGGACATTGCCGGGGGCGACAGCCCCTGTCGAAGGTCCGGACGCCGATCTTGTTGTGTTCAATGCCAGGGTTTACACAGTCGATCCCCGCACGCCGAAGGTGGAGGCGTTCGCGATCAAAGCCGGCCGCTTCATAGCCGTGGGAAGCACCGCGGAAATGAGGGCACTCGCCGGCAAGGAAACCGAAACGTTCGACGCCAGGCAAATGACCATAGTGCCCGGGTTCATCGATTGCCACAACCATGCCCCGGGCGAGGTTTTGCTGTTCGAAGTGCTCGTGGGTAATCCCTACGTCGTGGAGTTTGTGACGATCGACAGCATCGTTGAAAAGCTGCGCGCGAAAGCGGCCCAAACGCCGCCCGGCATGTGGATTGACGGATATTTCTTCGACGACACCAAGGTGAAGGACAATCGGCTGCTCAACGTTCACGACCTCAACAAAGTGTCTAAGGATCACCCCGTGGCAGTGCATCATCGCGGCGGCCACACGTCGTTCTACAACAGCAAAGCTCTGGCAATGGCGGACATCAATAAGACAACGCCGGATCCGCCCGGCGGAACCTATGATCGCGATTCGAACGGTGACCTCAACGGACGGGTTACCGACCGTGCACGGAACCCATTCAACGGGGTCGGTACGCGGCCGGCCTACACTCCGGAACAGACGCTGCAGCGCAGCCGTGAAGGCCTGGCATTCATTTCCAGGCAGTTTGTCCGCTATGGCGTGACGAGCGTACACCATGAGGGCGGCGATCTTTCCACGCTGCAGGAAGTGCGGGCGCGCGGAGAGCTGCTGCACCGTGTGAGTTATGAGGCGAACGGCAAAGTGCTGGAGGCTATGATCGCAGGTGGCATCAAAAGCGGCTTCGGCGACGAATGGATTCGCTTCGGAGCGACTGCCGAGCATACGGTTGACGGGTCGTTCTCCGAGCGAACAATGGCGTTGAGCACACCGTATCCGAATGTCACGCCGGCCTACAAGGGTAACGTGACAGAAACGCAGGCCGATTTGAACGCGTGGATCGAGCGGGTGCATCGGGCGGGTATCCAGGTGAACTGCCACGCGAATGGAGACGTGGCGATCGATATGGTGCTGACAGCGGTGGAGCGGGCGCAGAAGCTGTTCCCGCGAGCCGACACGCGTCCGAAAATAACGCACTGTACGCTGATTAACGACGATTTGTTGCGACGTATGAAGGCGACCGGTACCGTCCCTGCTGCCTTCACATCGTATGCGTATTACAACAGCGACAAGTTCAAATACTACGGCGAAGAGATGATGAAACACTGCATGGCTTACCGCTCTTTCCTGGATGCCGGGATTATTGCGGCCGCGGGTTCGGACTTCAGTCCGGGGCCGTTCGACCCGCGGATGGCGATTCAGGGAATGGTCACGCGCACCGGCTGGGATGGACAGACGTGGGGAGCCAACCAGAGGATCAGTGTGGAAGAGGCGCTGCGGGTCAACACGATCAACGGCGCTTACAACTCACACGAAGAAGCAATCAAGGGGTCGATTACGCCGGGCAAGCTGGCGGACTTTGTCGTGCTCTCGGACGATCTGTTCATGGTGGACAAACAGAAGATCAAGGATCTGCAAATAGTCCGGACGGTGGTGGGAGGCAATACGGTCTACCAGGTCTAGTTCCGACTGTACCGGTGGTCATAGAAGTTGTGAACGAATTACAGTCACGGGTGTTCCCCTCCTCGGAGAGGAGGGGAGACCGTGCACTTAAGAAAAAGAATCCGTTCCGATATGGCACGGCCGGGGTGGTCGCTCACAAGTTACGTTGGGGAAAGCGCTTTAGAAACATGGTGTGTGAGCGACCACCCCGTCTGCGCCTTCAAAGGTGGCTTCGCAGCATTTTCTTGATGGCGCAGCCACCCCTCCTCTCCGAGGAGGGGAATACCCCTGACCTGGCCATCCCGCGAAATACCGGCGGTCATAAACCCAAGTTTCGCCCAGTCCAAGTTTGTCATTGTTCCTCCAATGTGATTCGTCTCACGTAAGAATCGTGCAACGCCATCGGACTTTCGAAGTATCCGGCTGTTTTGGCTGCGATACTGGAAGTATTTTCCGGAAAAAAGCGGGAGTACGCTCTGCTCGAGCTCAATCAGGAATTCAATACCGACGCGGGGTCCACGCGCGTGGCGCGGCGGGCCGGCAATACGCAAGCCGCGAGCGCGACGGCAGTCAGACCTGCAACCACCAGCGAAATGACAGAGGGTTCCATGGCGCCAACGCCGAAGATTTGGCTTTGCATGAAACTGCGCATGCCGGCAGCTCCCGAGAGCCCCACTACCAGGCCGATCGCCACCAAAAGCATTCCTTCGCGGATAACAAGCTTGAAAACGGAGCCGGCACTGCTGCCAAGCGCGATTCGAATGCCGATCTCACGCGTCCGTTGCGTGACGAGATATGTCAGAACACCATAGATGCCAATCGCCGACAAGAACAGCGCCACACTCGCGAAAGCCAACCCGAGGATCATCGCTGCGCGGCGCTGTGTCAGAGAAAGCCGGGTTCGTTCGTCCATCGTGCGGATCTCGAAGAGAGGAACGTCCGAATCGATCTTCGCCATCTCGGCGCGCAGGGTTTTGGTAAGCGCCGCCGGATCCATCGTTGTTTTTACCGCCAATGTGAAGCGCGGTGAGGGCGACTGATCCAGGGAAAAGTAATAGGTTCCTACCGGCTGTTCCTTGCCGGTAAGGTTGGCCAGCTGAACATCGGCCACAACGCCCACGACCGTCCAGAACTTCGTCCTGGCGGTGATCTTCGTAAGATCGTCATCACCAGGCTCATACATTCTCTTGCCGATGGGATCCGCTCCAGGCCAGAACTTTTGAGCCAGCCGCTCATCAACGATGGCCACGGGCGGTGCATCAGAAGAATCGTGTTCATTGAAGTAACGGCCGCGCTTCAATGGTGTTGTCATAGTTTCGAAATATCCGGGTGAGACCTCGACTTGCATCGGAGCAATCACTGATTCTCCAGGCTTCATCGAGTAGCCTTCGGCGAGAATGACGTTTTTATCGAAGCGGCCGCCGAACGGAATGCTCGTGGTTGCTCCAGCGGAGCGGACACCTGGGATGGAGCGAAGGGCTTCGAACGTTCGATTCATGAATGGCCGCCATTTGTCGTCAGGGTAATTCACCTGCGGAAGGGCCGTCGAAATGGTAATGACGCCGTCGCTTTTGAAACCTGGATCCACGGCGAGGAGTTTCCTGAAGCTGGCGAGCAACAGTCCCGCTCCGATCAGCAACACACACGCGAGACCAACTTGCGCCACCACGAGTCCCCGCCGCATCGCGCGAGAACGTATACCACCGCTACCGGTGCGCGTTTCCTCTCGCAGGACCGTAGACAATTTGATTTGCGACAGATGCGCCACCGGTACAAGGCCGATCAGGATGCCGGCCACAAGCGATGTGGCGAGCGCAAATAAGATGACGGCCAGGCTGAAATGGATTTCTGATGCGCGTGGAATTTCGTCCAGGCCGATCGCTCCAAGCGAGCGCAAAACAGCGGCACCAAAAACAAACCCGCCTGCGCCGCCTGCTAGAGCGAGGATCACACTCTCGACGAGGAGAGACCGCGCGACCTGAAGGCGCGAACCGCCCAAAGCGAGCTTCGTCGCAATCTCTTTCCGGCGAACGTTCGCACGGGCGAGAGCGAGGTTCGCGATATTCACGCCGCCAATGAGCAGCACGAAGGCTGCGCCTGCCCATAACAGGTAGAGCGTGCTCTTAACGTCCCGGACCAGGACATCTTGAAGCCAACGGACTTGTGTATGGAATCCGGCATTGATCAAGAATGGTTTGGACTTTGGAAATCTTTCGAGATTGGCGGCGTTCATCGCGTCCACCTGTGCCTGCGCCTGCTGAATGGTGGCGCCGGGCCTCAAGCGTGCGATTTCTGACGAATTGTTGCTGTGACGCGAATCGTCGGATTTTTCTCTTTCGGTGAAGGCGTACGGCAGCCATAGCCGGACCCTGGCATCGTAAAAGGTGAAATCACGAGGCATGATTCCGACGATGGTTTTCGGCCGGCCATTGATACGGAGATCTTTTCCCACGACATCCTTGTTGCCGCCATACAGCTGTTGCCACAAGCCATAACTCAAAATGACTTTTTGTTCATTTCCAGGCTCTCCGTCGGCTTCGGCGAATGCATGACCAATCGCAGGTGAAATCCTTAATAATGGCAACATTGAAGGAGTGATCCGCATGCCTTTCACACGTTCCGGAATCCCATTCACATCCACAGTCTGGTCTTCCGAACGAACCATTGCTTCCTCTTCGAACACGTTCGTCATTTGCCGCCGTCGATCGAGGTAATCCGGGATACCCACTGACCAGATTTCGGGGACGCCTGCACCGGGATACTGATTGGAGATGAACACGATTCGCTCCGATTCCGGCACCGGCAAAGGCCTCAGTAAGACCGAATTCACGATGGTGAAGATCGCCACGTTCGCGCCAAGGCACACCGCAAGCGTCAGGATGGCAGTCGTGGAGAATCCACGGTCTTTCCATAACGCCTTTATTGAGATTGCCGCCTCTCGAAGTACGCCTTCCATATTCTTGATTCGATGATATTAGCGCAGGACCCCTCCTAAGTCAGGAGGGGAGCTGCGGAGTGTTCCGGAATGCACGTAGCCGTGGGCTTTATGCCCGCGTTCAAGTACCGCCAGAAGAATTCTTTGATTGTGCCTGAACGCGGGCATAAAGCCCACGGCTACGTGACCGCTGGAGATGCCTCGAAAATTCCAATCGGCTGCCCGCCAATGACGACACGGCGTTCCGCCACGTTGCACGTTTCAAATGTCCGAAGTTATTTTTCGACGACAGTGTGATGTTGATAGATACAATGTCGCACGATGAATAAACGCCTGATTCTGGGCTCGCCGATTGATGAACTCCTTGATCGGCTCTATGCAAAGAGCGCCGGCCAAAGCCAGGAGCTGACATCTTATTTCTCAGCTTGGGCTGAAGAGCCTTCATTCAATAGGGACCGGCGGTTCGACGCGCGAACGAATCAATTTCTGAGCGACAAGCTCGTCGCAATCGATCGCGACAAAGGCGAATTCTGTTATCAGATTTGCCGCGCTCTGGGCGCCAGACGCGTCGTCGAAGCAGGAACATCGTTCGGCGTGTCCACTCTCTTTCTCGCAGGGGCCGTCCGCGATAACCGGCGGCAGAACTGCGGAGATGGCGTGGTGATTGGCACGGAATATGAACCACAGAAGGCGCGCGTGGCACGCGCCACTTTTGCTGAAGCCAGCCTATCCGAGTTCATCGACTTGCGCGAGGGCGATATACGCGACACATTAGTTGATCTGGCCTTTCCAGTCGATTTTATGCTGGTCGATATCTGGGCGCCGATGGCCCGCCCCGCGCTCGAAATGGTGGCGCCCCGGTTACGAACCGGCGCAGTAGTGATCTGCGACAACACGGAACAATTTCGGGAGGCTTATCGCGAGTATTTTGAGTTCGTCCATGACCCTGCAAACCATTTTCGTACAATGACGCTGCCGTTCGAAGGAGGCTTGGAATTCACGGTGCGCACCGATTGAAGACAACTATGCGGTTTCCGGCGGCAGATTCATCGTCTTTGCGAGGGCCGGCCAGTGCGGAGTGGAGCGCAGCGGCTTCAAGAAATCGCAGGCAGCAAACCGAACAGACCATGAAATAGATAAACATGCCACTCGGCCCTCTGAGCCTGGACAAGAGCTCGTCCGCGCGATCGTTCTCCCCCAGTCGCCGGAAAAGCCCCGCCAGCAGCCCGGCCGGTAATGGTATGGAGGCCGTCGCCTGCGCGCTCCGTTCCGCAAACTGGAGCGCCTGCGGCAGTTCTCCGCGACGGAAGTGGTTCATACTCATCGCGTAGTGTGGCAGCCAATGTCTCTCGTCGATCTCTATCGCCTTTCGCGCCTCGACCGCGGCACGATCAGGCGATTCCGAGGCCAGGATCAGCGCAAACATCCCGCGGAACAGAACATTAAGCGGGTCCTGTTTGACTGCACTCTCGATGTGGTCCAATGCTTCCCGGAGACGGCCTAAAGGAAGGAGATAAAACAATGCACAACGAAACCGGACTTCGGGCGGCACCTGCTCGGCTGCCAACGCGAGTTGGAACCGCTCACCCGCTTTATTCCAATCGCGCTCATACAGCGCCGCCACCGCACCCAGCACCGCATTGGCCCGCGGCTCAGCCGGAGTGAGCTCCAGGGCTTGCTGCGCATATCTGCGCGCCATCGGCATTGCTTCTGCGGGCCGGCGCAGGCCGGCCGCCACTTGAACGAAATGCCATGTCGCGAGCTCGGCATAAGCTTCTGCATATTCCGGGTCCAGCGCAATCGCCTGCTCGAAGGCTTCTTTCGCAAGGACGATGGATTCAGCTGTGTTAACGAAGACGAGGTGACGTCCCCTCAAGAACGCCTCGTACGCTTGAAGATTCGGCTGATGTACCCGTCGATCGGCTGGTTTTCCAACCAGCTTCAGCTGTAGAGCGAAGGCAATAGCAGCGGCGATCTCATCCTGCATCGCAAACACGTCCGCCAGCTCCCGATCATAGCGTTGTGACCATAAATGATAGCCGTCGGCTGCGTTTATCAGTTGCGCCGTCACGCGAAGTCGGTTGCCGGACTTGCGGACACTGCCCTCCAGGACGGAGCTCACGTGCAGTGCCTCCGCGATTTTCGTGATGTCCTGTTCCTTTCTCCGAAATGCAAACGCGGACGTACGCGCGGTGACCTTAAGTCCCGGAATTTGGGCCAGTGCATTGATGATCTCCTCCGCCAGGCCATCGCTGAAATACTCCTGTTCTTTGTCATCACTCATGTTGGCAAAAGGCAAAACAGCAATGGAGGGAGCAGGCTCGCCCAATTTGACTGCGGCAAGTGACGCCTTTACTTCGGTCATAGTCTGGAAACGATCGGCGGGAGATTTACAGAGGCAGCGTCTAACGACCTGCGCGAGTTCGGGGGGCAAATGAAGCGGATGGGGTTCGTCGCGTAATACGGCCGCCATCATCGCAATGTTGCTATTCCCATTGAATGCGCGCTGCCCACACAGCATTTCGTAGAGTACGGCTCCGAAAGAGAAGATGTCGGAGCGCGCGTCCACCGTTTTTCCCGACACCTGTTCCGGCGACATGTAAGCAGCCGTGCCGAGCACTGCTCCAGGTTGGGTGTGGTTGGCCGTGGGATCCGACTCACCGACGGGCACTTCACGCTTGGCCAATCCGAAGTCGAGCAGCTTGGCGCCGGACGAGCCTATCAGAATGTTCGCGGGTTTGAGGTCTCGATGGACAATGCCGTGTGCATGGGCTGCTTCGAGGGCCGCCGCGATCTGCAACGCTATGGGCACCGCCTTGTCGGCCGCGACTGGTCCCCTGAGCGATGCACCATCGATGTACTCCATGACCAGATAATCAGGGCCGACA
>QHXD01000041.1 GCA_003223895.1 Acidobacteriota bacterium | reverse complement strand
GAATTGTATGTTGTAGTTCCCGGCACACACCTGGAACAGCTGGCAGAGGCTCTGGACACGGTAGCGGGGGCCAACGAAAAGTTGGCCGATTTTGCACGAGGCCGCCAGGCGGCTTTTCGCTAAAAACAGTGGTCATGTCACCCGCGTCGCGATAAATTGCTATCAATATCATTTCAGAATTGCTGAGTATTGCTTCTCTGAGAAGGAGGCGTATGCGCGCGGGAACAAGTAAAAGCAGAAGCGGAATCCTTGCGGTCGCGGTGACCGCAATCGGCATCCTCTTCTTGTTTGCGGTAGAACGACAGGAATCGAAGATCACTTCCGAGTCGGCGCTGGGTTCTCCCCGATTGGTTTCCATCGAGGAGTTACCCGATTTGGGAGACATCTGCGTTTCGCAGCCCACGACGCGCAGTTCCAGCATGATCGCCGCGTTGCAGGACAACAACCTGTTCAGCGCTTTCCAGGAGAAGCGGGTATACGCTTCTTCGCAGGAGGGCGGTCAGACAGGCGACGTAACTCGCCTTCCGGTCCGCACCATCCGGGATACATATCCCATTTACAGCTCCGTCGCAGTCGATCCTCTGCGCGATGAAGTCGTGCTTCAGGACACCAATTTGTTCGGCATCAAGGTATTCAACCGGCTGGAGAACACTCCGTCTGACGCCGAAGCCGCTAAACCCAAGCGGGTGATCCAGGGTCCGAAGACCCTCAACGAATACAACAACGGCCTCTACATCGATCCGACGACCGGAAACATTCATTCGGTAGCGATGGACACGGCCGATAGCATGATCGTGTTTCCCGGCGGCGCCAACGGAGACGTCGCGCCAATCCGGAAACTAAACACTCCCCATCGCAATTTCGCGACCGCAGCCAATGAAGAGAAGGGCGAGATCTACATTACGATCCAGTACCCTCCAAAGGTGATGGTCTACCGCAAGGACGCAAACGGAAATGATAAGCCGATACGTGTGCTGGAGGGGGAGCACACTAAACTCTACGACACCCACGGCATTGTTCTTGATGTGAAAAAGAATCTCATGTTCGTCGGTACCTGGGGCAATGCGAGTGACTATAAGGTCGCGGGCACGGGCAAGTTCTATCCACCTTCTATTAATGTCTATCCACTTGACGCCAGCGGGGACACGCCTCCGTTACGTGTTATTCAAGGTTCCAAGACCCAGTTGGATTGGGCCGGAGGCATGTCGCTCGATCCGGACAACGGGAATCTATATGTCGCCAACGACGTGGGTAATTCCATCCTCGTTTTCCATGGGACAGATCAGGGCAACGTAGCGCCAGCTCGAATCATAAAAGGAAACAAGAGCGGTCTGAGCCACCCTGCCGGTATTTCTGTCGATACGAAGAATAAAGAGGTGTGGGTTTCCAACATGGGTAACTCCTCGGCCACCTGCTATTCGCTGACGGCGAACGGAAACGCTGCGCCTTCGCGCACCATCCGCAGCGCGCCGCTGGGCAGGACGTCGGTGAAATTCGGCAAGCCACAGGCGGTGGCCTACGACAGCAAACGGGAACAGTACCTGGTACCGAACTGAGTGAACACCCCGCAGATTGCGGTCTTCGCCAGGCTGGCGAAGGAGAACACGGTTCCGGTACGAGCACTCGAAGGCCAAAGAACCATGATCAGCCGGACCATGCACAGTCTGGCATACGATTCGGTCCACGATGAAATTGTTGTGAACAGTCCGCTGGCTCAAGCCATTCTGATGTTCCGTGGAGACGCCAATGGAGAGGAACCACCGCTTCGAGTCATCCAGGGACCGCGTACTCAAATACAAGGCACGGACTACGACGGCAACGACAAGATGGCCTTCGATGACGTTCACGGGGAGATCATCATTCCTGTGGCCGGAAATAAGGTCCTGGTCTTTTCGCGAGATGCGAACGGCGACGTGGAGCCCATCCGAGTCCTCAGTGGCCCCGACACGCAAATTCGAGGTTCAGTTCGAGGCCATCCGCTCGTAGGGGTTGATCCGATCAACAACCTGCTCATTGTGGGCAGCACCGGCGGACAAGGCGGCGGACGCGACGAAGGAGAAGGAGGCCGCGGCGGTGGTCGAGGCCGCGGGGCTCTGGTTATTTTCGATCGCACCGCAAACGGAAATGCCAAACCGAAAGCCGTGATCCAGGGGCCGCACACAGCCCTCGGTGGGGTTGCCACTATACAGACCTATCCGCCGAAGGGCTGGATTATTGCGGGTTCGGCAGGCGGATCGATTGGCGCCTGGAGCATCCACGACAGTGGGGATGCTCCTCCCCGCTGGAGGATCCCGGTTCAACAGATTACCGGAGTCGCGCCCTCGGGCGTCGCACTGGATCCTGTTCATAAGGAGCTCATCATCGCGAGCGGTGGGCGCAACGTTCTTTTGACTTTTTACTGGCCGGAAATTTTCGATTAGGGAAGCACAGGGGAAGTAGCCGCGGATTACGCGAATTACGCAAACGTTCGCGTTATTGGCGTATTCGCGGCTAATTCCCCACCATTTCCAAGGAGGACCACGTGAGAACTTTGTTGAGATTGGGAACACCGGCGCTGGCTATGTTCGCGGTATTCGCCGTGCTTGGCGGTGTGGTTTCGGCGCACCACGGACGTGCGGGCTACAGCAACGAGGTAAGTACCGTGAAGGGCACTGTCACGGGGGTGCAATGGAAGAACCCGCATGTCTTCGTCGAGTTCGATGTAAAGGACGATAACGGAAACATTGTGCACTGGCTTGGCGAACTATCTTCTCCCTCGACGATGCTGGCTGCGGGTATGAGCCGAACCACCCTCAAGGCCGGAGATGAAATCGTGATCAAGGGCAAGGCAGGACAGAATGGTGCACCTCTGACTCTGATCGACTCGATTACAAGGGATGGCAAGCCAATAGTTGGTGACCCCAACTCCGAGGGCCGCTTCATCCAGAACACTCGCTGAGCCAAGCTTACTTCTTGGCTTACTTCTTATCGACGCCTACCGCCGGTCGAAAGACCGTTTCGTTGAACTGCTTGTAATCGGAAGGTACGCAGAAATTTTCCCAAAGCTCCGTGCCAGGAACCAGTTTGATCGTGGCCTTCGGGGTTACCCAGGGTTGCGTGTACGTCTTGGGATCGATGATCGTGAGTTCCGCCTCGAGCGTACCGTAGTTTATTCGCTTGTAGCGTTCCACGACCTTCATCTCGTCGCTATGCGTCCAGCCCCCGTCGGGATTGCTTGCGTTGATCCAGGACCTTTCGTCATAACCACTCGACTCGATGACGAAGGTATCGCTTTCCCAGTGGCCCACATTCCATCCAAGCCAGTGCTGTTCCGGCGGATCCGCGGGAAGTTTCCGCCCGTCGGTCCAGATCGTTCGCGACGTGTGGTTCAGCTCGAAAAACTGAAGCACTCTGTCGGGCAGCATGACGAATTCAAATCCGTAATTGTACGCGTAGGCGCGAGGCCATCCGTAAGGATCGCAATTGATCAGGCTGCCCGGGCCGCGCCCCGACGTGTCTTTCGAGTGAAGCGGGCTGCCGTCCGGAGCCTTATCTCCGAATGTGGCTTCGTGCTGCTGCTTTCCCCACGCTGTCAGAGCGGGCATGTTCCTCGGGTCGAATGCGTTTGCTACACCGTCATAGCCCCACACGCCGGACAGGTCCTTCGGATTAAATGGATGTCCGTCTACCTTATAGTCTCTCCATGCTTTGGCCCGATCATTATTGTTCTGACACCGCGGGCAGTTTCCCCAGCCCTCCGGCGGTGGGACCGACGGCGGGACCTGGGCCGCAGCGACGCAGGAGAAAGCCAGCACCACGGTTAAAAACATACCGGTGACCATGATTCGACTTCGCATCTGTGTTTTCCTTTGGTAATTTCCCTTGCGATATATAACTGTTACGAACCGCAGACTGTCAACAGTAATTAGCCGCGGAGCGGCGTAAGAGTGTAGCCCCGGGCGCAAGGGCCTCTTGCAAAATGGAAAACATCGGCGGTCTGCACGTAGCCGTGGGCTTTATGCCCGCGTTCAAACACAATTAAAGAATTCTTCTGGCGGTATTTGAACGCGGGCATAAAGCCCACGGCTACGTGCTAAACCCAACTTGATTCCATTTGAGCAACAGGCCCTTGCGCCCGGGGCTACACTCTCACGCCGCTCCGCGGCTGTAATTCGGATGCGCTTCGCCCCACTGTTCTGAGAGTTCCTCACCAACTCAGCTTCAAACCGAGTTGAATCTGCCGCGACGTGGTGGCGGTTGTGGTGATAGCCGCGGCTGAGCTTGCGGGAGCTCCCGAAGGGGTCAGCATCACGAGGCTGGGGATGCCAAAGTTGGCCCGGTTCAGGACGTTGAAAGCCTCCGCACGAAACTGCATGGTCGATCGTTCCGTCAAGCGCGTGGTTTTGAACATCGAAAGATCGACCGTCTTCAGACTGGGGCCGATCAGGACATTGCGGCCGACATTGCCATAGGTTCCCGCCGGCGGGAGGGCGAAGGCAGTAGCATCCACCCAATGTTCCGGCGTCCCCAGGTAGACGTCCTTCAAGGTTCTACCCGGAGCCATGCTGGGGCGATCGGGAAGATTGGTATCCCCATCGCGCGACTGGTTAAACCCAAGCGTGGGAGTGAAGGGGAAGCCGCTCTGCAAATTGACGATCGTGTTGAGCTGCCACCCGCTCACCAGCTTGTCCGCGACACCTTGGACGCCGCTCAAGAATGGCTTTCCTTTCCCAAGGGGCAATTCATACATGCCACTCAAGCTAAACCGATGCCGGACATCAAAAGCGGACAGGCCGTAATCTCGTTTGCGGTCGTCCGTGTCCATGATGACGCCGATCTGTCCGCCGGCTTGAGATCCGGTAATCGCGGAGGAATTATCCAGGCTGCGTCCGTATGTGTAGTTGGTCCGCAAAGCCAATCCATCGCGAAAGCGGCGATTCACGTCCACAAAGCCACCGTTGAAATTGTTGATACCGGACGTAAAGAAAATACCCGCACTGCCCAATTGTGGATTACGGCGAACCACAGGATTCGGGAAGTACTTGGTTCCAGCCGGAAGACCCGCCGGGCAGGGCGATGCCGGGCAAATGGCAGGGAACGCCTTGTTGGCATCTCCACGGAGAACCTCGTGGTAGCCGTGCGATCCGATGTAGCCCACACGGAGGCCAATGTTGGCCGGTAAGGCTTGCTCGATTTCAAAATGATAATTGAATACCGTTGGAGTATATGGATCTGCCTGGATTCCGAGGCGGCCTCCGCCCGGTGTGGCGCTCGCCAGCGATGTTACTCCGGGCACGATCTGCAAAGGGAATGGAACATTACTGGTAATCTGCGAAGCTCCCGCAATGGGAGGAACATTGATGCAGCACCAACCGATGTTGTCCAGCAGATTGTAAGCCATGCCGAAGCCGGCGCGAATGCTCGTCTGGCCTTTCCCAAACGGGTCCCAGGCCAGGGCCGCACGCGGCCCAAAGAGTCTCGTGGCGCGATTTTTGGTAAACAACGAATCGCCAATCCTGGGTTGCGTGAGCAGGACCCCGTTCGATCCCTGAGTGAAGCTGGCGGCCGATTTATTGTTGGCATGGTAGCCGTTTGAAAACTCGTGACGCAGCCCCAGGCTCAAGGTGAAGTTGGACGTAAGCTTCATGGCGTCTTGCACAAACCAGGCTCCCATCCAAACTCGGAACGGAATCGCCGGCGCCGGCTGGGTCACCTGAAATAGCGAGGGTTTGCCCTGTAGGAAGCTCAACAACGTTGGAAAGTTGACCTGCCCATAAGTTCCGCTCAAGGAGGTGCTCTGAAGCCGTTCCAACCAGCCTCCCAGGGCGACGGAGTGAATCCCCTTCGTAATGCGAACATTGTCTTGATAGGTGAAGATGTTGTCCACGTTGAGTTGGTCGTGTCCCGCGTTAGGTCCCGAACCGGCAGTGGTAATGACGGTAGTGCCCTGCGCGCCCCCAATGTTGATTTGCCCCGGAGGTTTTCCAACGACAAATGGTTCTACCCCTGCCGGCGACACGGATACCGAATAAAAGTATCGGAACCACACGCGCGAGAATCCCGCGGTAAAGTTATTCACCATCGTGGGAGAGAAGATATGGGTGTCCGACAGGCTGAGAACCTGGGCTCTTTCTTTATTGCTAACCAGGCTGAACGGATTTTGCCCTGTCCCGACGTTGTCTCCGTCGTCAATGGTATAGGCGGCGTTGAACGTATCTTTATCCGAGAAGACGCGATCGACCTTCACGATTCCGAAGTCTTCGCGCACGGGATTCGGAGTGGTGTTATAGGAATAGGCTGAACCTCCACCCAGACCAGGTCCGTTGGGCTCGGGCCACAAGGCGAAGTACGGCAGAACCGCTGGGTTAAAGTCCGGGACGCGCTGATAGACTCCGTTGGCATCCGGCAGCAGTCCCTGCCGCGCCTGCGCGTCTGGGACAATGGCGACCTTGGTCAGGTTCCACAACTGACGGAACCCTTCATAGTTTCCAAAAATGAACGTCTTGTCCTTTTGTATGGGTCCACCCGCCGAACCACCGAACTGATTTCGCCTGAACGGAGGGATGCGCGGGTCAGTCGGCCGAACCTGGCGGTCAAAGAAGTTCCGTGCATCGAGGGCGCTGTTGCGCAGGAACTCGTACGCAGAGCCGTGGAAGGCATTGGTGCCGGATTGCGTCACGATGCTGACCTGTCCACCCGCCCGGTGGCCGAACTCGGCCGCGTCCATGTTGGGCACGATATTGAATTCCCGCACCGCCTCGATCCCAAGCAATTGTCCGCTCACGCCCCCGGGAGTCGAGCTAATGGCGTTGGTTCCGCCGGGGTATTCCACTCCGTTCCACGAGAAAATGTTTTCGCCGGGGCGCCTGCCGGCAACCGAGAAATAGTTGCCCGGACCGGTGCTGCTGGAGGTGTTTTGCTTCATTGCGCTTGAATTCACCATGACCGGGTTGAGTGAAATCAGGTTGTCGAAGCTGCGGCCGTTGAGCGGCAGATCTTTAACCTGCCGTTCGGCAACCAACCCCGAAATTTGCGACGTCGAGGTATCCACCAGCGGCACTTCGCTCGCGACCGTCACCTGCTCCGCGAGCGCCCCGACCTGAAGCACGGCATTCAAGACGAATTCCTGCCCCACTGCGAGCTCAATGTTCTCCACGACCGTGGTCTGAAAACCCGGGACGGAGACCTGGACCCGGTATTTCCCGGGAGGCAAGTCCGGAATGGAAAACAATCCGGTCTCATTGCTCGTGGCTGTCCGCCGGAGGTTCGTCTCCGTCCTGATCGCCGCGATCATTGCTCCGGGGATGACTGCGCCCGTGGAGTCGCGCACGGTTCCCTGAATCGCCGCGCCTACGCGCTGGGCGTAAAGAGCCGGAGTGAAAGGACACGCTGCCAGTAACCCAAAAAACAGGCAAGGGAGGAATCGCCGGATTGCCTGCCCGTCGCAAGAGAAAAACTTTGTCGCCATTGTTTGACCCTCTTACCCAAGCCGGAATTTGCAATTTCAACTTTATATTTGCGCAGAACCATATGCCACCGGCCCTCTTGTGTCAACCAGTAGGCAATGCAGCGGGGAGTATAATTCTTCCAAGGAATTCCAACCAACGAGGGGGGTGCAAAATGTTTTCAAAGAGAAAATTGTCAACGCACGCTTTGGCAGGTGTTCTTTTCAGCATTTGTTTTGCAGTCGGGACAATTCGCGCGCAGGTGACCGCGTCTGTTTCCGGCAGAGTAGAGGACTCCTCTGGGGCTGCTCTTCCCGGCGCCACCGTAACCGTTACCAGCCTGGAAACGGGAGCGGGGCGCACGGTGAGTACCGGCGAAGCGGGGACGTACCGGGTGTTGTCGCTGCCGGTGGGAAGATATGAGGTCAGAGCGGAGTTGGCTGGCTTCAAAGCGGCGCTCCAGACCGGGGTCAGCCTGGCGATTGGAGAACAGGGAGTGGTGAACCTGAAGCTCGAAGTGGGAGCGGTTCAGGAACAGGTGACTGTAATCGGAGAAGCGTCGGTGGTCAATACCACCACGGCGTCGGTTTCGGGACTGGTTGGGGAACGAGAAGTCAAAGACCTGCCGCTCAACGGCCGCAGTTTCGACAACTTGATTACTCTGAATCCCGGGGCCGTCAACTATTCGGCGCTGAAGTCCGGGCCGTCGGTGGGCTCCGGCGAAGGGGCCTATTTCACTGTGGCCGGGCGGCGGCCATACGACAATCTTTTCCTGTTGAATGGAATTGAATACACGGGCAGCAGCAACATCGGTATCACGCTGGGAGGCGTCAGCGGGCAACTGCTGGGCATTGACGCCGTCCGTGAATTCAATGTGGTCAGCGATACCTATTCGGCCGAATACGGCAAGCGAGCCGGCGGACAAGTCAGAGTGGTCACGCAGTCCGGATCCAATCAACTGCATGGCGCAGGATTTGAGTTCTTACGGAACAGCGCCCTGGACGCGCGGAACTTCTTTGACCGCAAGGCCCAACCGACAGATCCGCGACTTCCTCCGTTCAGGCGAAATCAATTTGGCGGCTCGCTGGGCGGCCCAATTAAACAAGATAAGATGTTCCTCTTCGGTAACTACGAAGGTTTCCGTCATTCGCTGGGACTCAGCAACATCGCCTTCGTTCCCGACAACGATGCGCGCCAGGGCTTGCTGCCCTGCGGCGTGATCTATACCGCTGCCGCTGACCGAACTGCGAATTGCGCGAACCTCAATGCACCGGTTCGAGTTCCCAATCTGGATTCGCGCATGCTCCGTTTCATGCGGCTATGGCCCGAGTCTAACGCACCCGAAGTGGTAGCGAACGGCCTGGCCACCGGAGTCGCTCAGAACTTCAACAATCCCGTGCAGACGATTCGAGAAGACTTCGGCACGGCGCGATTCGACATGAACGTTTCCAATAAAGACACGTTCAGCACCGCGGCTACCGTAGACGATGGGCACAACATTTCGCCTCTCACCAACCCATTTTTCGGAACCATTGCGTTGCTTCGCAGCCAGGTCTATAGCGCGCAGGAAACCCACGTCTTCTCCCCGCAACTCCTCAACACCGTCCGGGCGGGGTTCTCGCGCGCGGCGTTCAATTTCGATTCGCCTGCCCTGGATCCTACTCTTCCGCCGGACATTACTTTATTTGCGGGCAAACCGCCGGGACCCATCGTGATCGGGGGCGCTTCCGCTGCCGCGGTAAATTCGATAACTTCGGCTGGCGGCGGTATTTCTGGAAGGCTTTGGAACACGAGAAACCTGTTCAGCGGCTCGGATGACGTGCAGCTTGTCCGCGGCAAGCACCAATTTAGTTTTGGGGCCTGGTTTCAGCGAATCCAGGTCAATGCGAACTCAGCGGCTCGAAACTATGGAGAGGCAGACTTTGCCAGCCTCCTCACATTCTTGCAAGGGATCACGACCAACTGGGTCGGTACTCCCAATCGTACTTTCATGTATTGGAGGTCCATGGAAGGCGCCTGGTACGTTCAGGACATTATGCAATTGCGTCCCAATCTCACCCTCCGAGCCGGTCTTCGGGACGAATTTACGAACGGCTGGAACGAGAAGTATGGAAGGGCTTCCCAGTACGTTCCGGACGCCAACGGGGTTCTCACCAGTGATCCTGTGACGAATACCACCCACATCGGGAAGTCGACTTTCCT
>QHXD01000040.1:7871-19723 GCA_003223895.1 Acidobacteriota bacterium | reverse complement strand
CAACTCTTCAGCCAGCTTCCGGCGGGCGACATACCACCAGTAGAAGTTCTCAAGGCCATACATTGCCTCGTACTCGTGTTCGTACATTTACTTGCAAGTGAAGTTCGCGGCATCGTCTGTGCTGCCGGTTCCCTTATAGGTGGCAACCTGCGGGTAAGGACACAGCGGACGTGTCCGGTCCGCCTTACCGTTTGTCATGTGCGATGCAACGATCTGATCCGGCGCCTGTCCTTTCTCCACCCATTGAGACAGTGCGCCGATGCCATCGAAAGTGTCCGTGCCGTCGCCTCCGCGACAGTGATTCATTCCGGGAATCATGAACAGCCGGATGGAGTTCGTGATCTTCGATGTTCCGCCCATCTTGTCGGCCACGCGCTTGTAATACTGGACGGTGCTTCCGGGGGGAATGCCGGGATCGCTCCAGCCGTGGTACATGAGAAGCTTTCCGCCGTGATCGACAAACGGCTTCAAATTCGGGTCGATCATATCCATCGTGGCGCCCGTTACCTTCGCTGCGAGCGGGAAATCGTTATCCGGGTTGAGCGTTTTGAAATCCCAGTCGGGGTTCTGAAACACCAGGTACTTATACACGTCCGTGGCCAGGGTCATGGGTTGAGGACCGGCCAGCGTCGCCCATCCGAGCTCGCTTCCAGGTTCCAGGCCAGGGAACAGTTGCTGGCCCGTGCGCGAGTCTCTGGGGCCGGCATAGAGCATACGCGCCGCCTTGACCTGCGGCGCAGTCAGGCATGAAGGCCCGTCGCCTTCCTTGCAGGCGAGCACCCCGGGGTCGAATTTGCAGCGCGCCGGATTCTCGAGCACATTGTCCTTCACTCCATCAAGCCCATCGCATTGCTGAAGCACTGCAGCGTGGATTACGGAATATTTGGCCGGCGGGATGTAGCCGGCTTCGTCCTTGTGCACGGCCTGAGCGCTCCACACCTGTGCTCCCTGAAGTCGAGTGGTGTAGTTCGCAGGCGCGCCCGCAAGGATGCCGGCATAATCCAGTGGGAAACGCTGGGCCGTCGTGAGTGCTTGCCGTCCGCCGGTGGAGCAGCCGTTCCAGTAGGAGAACTGCGAGCCGTTTCCGTAATGCGCGCCGTGGAATCGCTCGATGGCTTCAACGTGGCGGCAACACGGCAGAAAGCCGGCAGGTTCTTGAAAGCGGCGCCGCCCGGGGTAGTGAAAGCACCGGGCGCGACAGGCTGGGCCATGGTGATTGTGGTGTGGGGCAGTTTCAGGGTTGCCAGACTTTCGCACGTTGCGCCGAAGACCGGGCAGGCCGAAAACAAAAGTATCAGGAGAATTAACTGTAGGCCGAGTGTATTCCCCTCCTTATGAAGGAGGGGTGGCTGCGCCATCAAGAAAATGCTGCGAAGCCACCTCAGAGGCGCAGACGGGGTGGTCGCTCGCATACCATGTTTCAAAACGCATTCCGCAACGTAACTCGTGAGCGACCACCCCGGCCGCGCCATTTCGGAACGGGTCCTTTTTCTTAATGGCACGGCCACCCCTCCTTCGTAAGGAGGGGAATGCCGCCTGACCTGTAATTCAGTCACAGCTTCACAGAGCGCCGCTACAGTACTCCTACTTACACACGAAATTCGCTGCATCATCGATGCTTCCTGTTCCTTTATATGTTGCGGCCTGTGGGTATGGGCACAGCGGACGTGTTCGATCCACTTTGCCGTTTGTTACATGGGAAGCTGTGATCTGGTCCGGCGCCTTACCGTTCTCGACCCACTGTTCCAGCGCGGTAAGCATGTCGAAATTGCTCGGACCATCGCCGCCTGCGCAATGGGCCACACCCGGTGCCATGAATAAGCGGTAGGAGTTTCTCACTTTGCCGGCGCCCCCGAGGGCATCCAGCACGCTCTTGTAGTAGTTGACGCTGCTTTGAGGCGGGATGAGCTGATCGCTCCAGCCGTGATACTGCAGGAGCTTTCCGCCGCGGCTGAGGAACGGTTTCAGGTTTGGATCGATGGCGTTGATACTGCCATTGTCCTGCTTGTCGGCCAATGCGATATCGCTGTCGAAGTTGAGCGTCTTGTAGTCCCAGTTCGGATCCTTGAAGACAACGTATTTCCAATGGTCGATTCCGAGGGACGTCGGCTGATGGCCCGCGACGATACCCCAGCCTGTTTCGCTGCCGGGTTCGAAACCCGGCAACAGCGGCTGCTTCGTGCGGCGATTCAATATTGGAGAGTACATGACGCGAGCCGTTTCCACCTGGGCGGATGTCAGGCAAGTGGCAGCATCGCCATCTTTGCACTCGAGCACTTTGGGATCGAATTTGCAGGTCATTGGATTGCTGATGAGACCGTCCTTCAAGCCGTCCAGCGAGTCGCAGGCCTGCACTGCAGCATCGTGGATCAGGGAATACTTGGTTGGCGGGATGTAGCTGGATTCGGTTTTGTTCACCGCCTGGCCGATCCAGGCTGCAGCCGACGTCAGATGTGTCCAATAGTTCGCGGGAGCGCCTGCGATAATGCCGTCGTAATCTTCGGGAAAGCGTTGAGCTTCTTTAAGGCCCTGTTTTCCGCCGGACGAACAGCCATTCCAATACGAGAACTTCGGATTGTTGCCATAGTAAGCGGCGATGATGGCCTTCGATTGCACGGTCATCTCATGCACGGCCCGATAAGCAAAGTCGATCAGCTTTTCGGGATGGCCCAGCGCAAAGCTTCCGCTTCCGCCTTCGTGTCCCGTGTCGGTTGCGGCCGTTGCATAACCCCGCCGCAGCGCAATGGCGAGCGCGGCATAAGGTATGTTCCCCGTCCAGCCGCCATTTCCATTGGCTTCGAACTTACCGTTCCAGCCGGAGGCCGGCAGCCAAACTTCGATTTTGATATCGGAGTCTGTAGACGGGCGCAACGTTGCCGCCACGCGGCAGAATTCGGGCAGATCCCGGAACACTGCGGCAGGTCCACCTGCGCCGCGCGCGCCGGCCGGCGGTGTGAAAGCGCCGGCGGCGATGGTCTGTGCGAGTGTGATCGCGCTGTCCGGCAGTCTCAGGCCTGCCAGGCTTTCGCACGATGCGGCGAGGGCCGGCGAGGCGCAGAAGAGAAGTATTGCGCAGAGAATGAAACGCGGGCTAAAGCCCGCGACTACATTGGGAAGCGATATCGATCCTAATGTAGTCGCGGGCTTCAGCCCGCGTTTCCTACTTACACACGAAATTTGCAGCATCGTCGGTGCTCCCCGTTCCTTTGTAGGTTGCGGCCTGCGGGTATGGACAAAGTGGACGCGTCCGCTCTGTCTTTCCATTCGCGATGCGTGACGCCACAATCTGGTCCGGAGCCTTATTGTTTTCGACCCACTGCTCGAGCGCCGTCAGCATGTCGAAGTTGCTGGGACCGTCACCGCCTCCGCAGTGACCCATGCCGGGCACCATGAATAGGCGATAGTTCGATTTCACTTTGCTCGGGCCTCCCATCGTATCGAGCACGCTCTGGTAGTAGGTGACACTGCTGCCAGAAGGAATCTGTTGATCGGCCCAGCCGTGATACTGAATGAGTTTCCCGCTGTGCGCGAAGAACGGTTTTAAATCGGGATTCATCGCGTTGATCGCGCCACCTTCGATTTTGTCGACCCGATCCATGTCGCTGTCGAAGTTGAGAGTCTTGTAGTCCCAGGCCGGATTGTTGAAGACCATGTACTGGTACATTTGTGTGCCGATCCCGAATGGCTGCGGGGAGCCGAATGTGCTCCAACCCATCTCGCTTCCATACTCCAGGCCTTGAAAGATCACTTTTTCGGTTCGTGAATTGACCAGGGGCATATACATCTTTCGCGCAGCTTCCACTTGTGGAGTGGTTAAACAGGTCGCGGCATCGCCGGCCTTGCATTCCAGAACCTTTGGATTGAACTTGCACTGCCTTGGATTCTCGATGACACGGTCCGTCACTCCATCGAGTGCGTCGCAAGCCTGAAGCACTGCGTCGTGGATCGCCGGATACTTGGTGGCTGGAATATAGGCAGCTTCATCCTTGTGCAGGTTTTGAGCGGTCCACATTGCAAATGCCGCGCGGCCGGTCGTGTTGAGCGCGGGCGCTCCCGCGACGATGCCGTCGAAATCGTTGGGGAATTGTTGCGATGCTTTAAGGCCCTGCCTGCCGCCCGCGGAGCAACCCTGGAAATACGACAGTCTCGCATTGTTGCCATAGAAGGCCGCGACCATGGCTTTTCCTTTTACGGCCGTTTCATGCACCGCTCGATATCCGAAGTCGATCAGCTTTTCCTTGCTTTGCATCCATGGGCCACCGCCGCCTTCATGGCCGGTATCCGTGGAGGCCGCGGCATAACCACGGCGAAGGCCCGCCGCGAGCGCATTGGTGTCGATGTTTCCATTCCAGCCGCCATTTCCAACCGTCAGAAACTTTCCGTTCCAATTGGAAGCCGGCAGCCAGACTTCTATCTTGATGTCGGAATCGCTTGATGGCTTCAAGGTCGCCGCCACGCGGCAGAAACCCGGAAGGTCCTCGAAGCGCGGTGCCCCACCGCGCCCGGCGGCGGGCACCGTGAATGCGCCCGGGGCAACAGACTGCGCCATTGTGATCGTTGTTTCCGGGAGTTTCAGAGCCGACAGGCTCTCGCAGGAAGCGGCTGCCGCAGGTGCTGCGTTCAGCACGAGCATTATCGCCAGAGCCGCAAGGATGAAACAGTTTCTGTGATTAGACATTGTCGCTAACCTCGCTGGTTTGTTGCCCAAATGTGGGCTAAAACTCGTACGTATGTCAATCAGACTTTAACTGTAGCGGCGCTCTATGAGCGCCGACGGTCGGCGGTCACAGACCGCCGCTACAGTTCATCGGCATGCGCCCTCGCGGTTCGCGCCTGAAGATCACGCAGCACCCTTAATTCATTCTCCGTTGGGGGCGCCGTCGTCCTGAGTTCCGGCGCAACTTTGAGAGGCCAGCCAGTAGCCTCTATCACCTTTTCCAGGGGAACGCCTGGATGGATACTCGTCAGAGTGAGTTCTTTAGTGACCGGGTCGGGTGTGAGGATTCCCAAATCCGTGATGACCGCGGTCGGACCTTTCCCCGGAAAATGAAATTGTTCACGGCTGTTGCCGCCGTCAAGGTGGCCTGTGGACGTCACGAAGTCCAGCTTTTCCACGAAGGCTCGCCTGGTCTGGCGGAGCGTGATGAGGACTTCTCCCGACGACGCCGCAATCTCCGGGGCTCCTCCGGCCCCCGGCAGCCGCGTGGACGGGGTTTTGTAATCGCCGATGACGGTCGTGTTGATGTTCGCGAAGCGGTCGATCTGCGCGGCACCCAGAAAACCCACGTCGATGCGCCCGCCCTGGAGCCAATACGAAAAGATCTCGACGCTGGACACAACGGCATCGGCGGTTTCCGCCAATTCGCCGTCGCCAATGGAGAGAGGCAATACATCCGGTTTCGAGCCGATCGTGCCGGACTCATAGATCAGCACGACTTCCGGAGCATGCGTCAGGCGGGCCAGATTCGCTGCGGCGCTCGGCAGTCCGATTCCGACGAAACACACGGCACCGTTGCGTAACATCCGCGCTGCCGCGATGGTCATCATTTCGTCGGCAGTGTAGGGCGTATCAGGCACGCTCGGCCTCCTGATTCAGGCTTCGCCGGAAACCGTCGAAATCTTTCGTGCCCGTGACGTGCCGCTCGATCCAGGATTTAAAGGTGTCACGATCCACGGCGATCTTGTCCCATTGCTTGTAGAAAGCGTTGTTGCGCTTGTAGTAACCCTGCGCATAAGAAGGGAACGCGCCGCCTTTGACCTGGCAGACGGCACTCACGATCCACGACGGCAGCACCACGGAGTTCGGCGGCGCTTCCAGCCTGTCAACAAATTCCTCGACCGTCACAATGGCGCGTTTTGCCGCCAGGATCGCTTCCTTCTGCACTCCGACCACGCCCCACATCAATACGTTGCCGCGGCGGTCCGCCTTCTGCGCGTGCACGATGGTCACGTCCGGACGAATGGCCGGCACCGCCGCCAGGCGTTCTCCGGTGAAAGGGCATTCGATGAATCGAATATTGGAGTTGTGCTTCGGCAGATCGGTCCCGAGATATCCGCGCAAAGTGCCGAACGGAAGATGAGCCGCTCCGGCGGCATAAGCCGTTACCATACCGGCATGGCTGTGCTCTTCGATGACAAGCGGCTGCGGCCACCCTTTTTCAACCGCATCGCGCAGGCGGTGGAGTGAGCCGACGCCAGGATTTCCTCCCCAGGAAAATATGAGTTTCTTTGCGCATCCAGAGCCGATGATTTGATCGTAAATCACGTCCGGAGTCATGCGGATGAGCGTGAGCCCGCGCTTTCCCTGGCGAATGATTTCATGACCTGCGGCGAACGGAATCAGATGAGTGAAACCTTCAAGCGCGACAACGTCGCCGTCGTGGACGTGCTGCCGGATTGCTTCGCTTAATTGGAGCATGCTGGCCAAGTTGTCTACTTATCAAAAATCCCGTGTCGGGTAAAGGGTGGGGGGATTTTCAGCCGCGGATTACGCGAATTACGCGGATGGGCGCGCAAACATCGTACGACCGCAAGAGAAAATATAGCGCGCGCCCATCAGCGTAATTCGCGTAATCCGCGACTGAAAATCCCCCCTTCTTTACCAGTCAAAAAATCCGTGATACGGTACGCGCGATGCGCAAACAAGTCATTTTCGCTACGCTTGCCGTTCTAATATTGCTTCAATTGCCCGCATTCGCCCAACTGGCGGCGCCAAATGACAGCGGAATTTCGATTGGCCATATCCACCTGCTGGTTCGGGACATCGAGGCACAGAAAAAGGTCTGGATCGAGGGCCTGGGAGCCGAAGTGACCAAAACGGGAACGCTCGAGATGCTCCGGTTGCCCGGTGTGTTCATCATTTTCACGAAGGGCGAACCGACTGCCGGTTCCGATGGCTCAACTGTAAATCACATCGATTTTCAGGTTAAGGATCAGGCGGCGATCAAAGCGAAACTCACCGCAGTCAATGTCCAGTTCCAGGGCCTCTTCGCGGTGTTTCCGGACGGAGTGAGGATCGAGTTGCTTGAAGACAAGGCACAGACATCACCGGTTGTGATGCATCACATTCACATCTCCACCCCGATGGGGGAACAGGTACGCCAGTGGTATGTGAAGACGTTCGGTGCCGCTGTGGGATCTCGTCGCAATCTGCCCTCCGCTATGTTCAACGGCAATGAGGTGGACTTCCTGCCTGCCCAGATGCCGACGGCGCCAACCAAGGGCCGCGCGATCGATCACATTGGTTTCGAGGTGAAGGACCTGAAGACCTTTTGCGATAAGTTGGCAGCCGCGGGCGTGATGCTCGAGAGACCTTATACGAATATTTCTCAGATCGGGTTGAAGATCGCGTTCATCGTTGATCCGATTGGAACGCGCATCGAGCTGACGGAGGGGCTTGCGGGGAAGTAGGTAAAATCACTGATCACTGATGGCCACTGCCCAATGACTAATGAACTTGAGGATTGAGAAATGGTCGGATTTCTGAATTGATCAATGGTCAGTTGTGGGCAGTGGCCATCAGTGATCAGTCATTTAGTTTTTGCCGCTACTGCCTCGGCGGACCGGGCGGAGGACCACCGCGTCCCCGTCCGCCACGTCCGGCACCGGGAGCGACCTCCGTCCCTGGAGGATGCGCCAATGGCGCCTCTTTGGCTTTGCCGCCCGCTGCTTCCGTATAGTGGTGAATGTCCTGGTTGCCTTCGATGCAGGCGAATTCCATCTGCTCGTATGTCGGATCGTTGAGCTGCGCCCGCCTGTACGTGCCCGCGATCTTGAACGGTGCCGTGTAGGTCTTTGGATCCGTCAGCGTCGCTTCGTATTGAATGTTATTCGCATCGACAGGTGTCCACTTTTCCAGCACGATCAGGGCATCGGAGTGCGCGTTCCCGTAATTGTCGAGCCATGTTCTATCGTTGTTGTTCGTGGTTTCGACGACGAGCGTGTCGCCTTCCCAGTGGCCGACAGAATCCCCATTGAACAGTTTGATGTTCTCCGGTATGTGCGGCCGTCCGTCGGTAGGAATGTGGCGGACGGCGCCCATGAACTCGTTGACCGTCAGCATGTATCCAGGTGTCTGAATAATCTGAAAACCGAACTGCCTGTAGGTCTGGCTGGGAACTCCGGAGAGGAAGCAGTGGAGCTCCGGCTCCTCGAACATATTCTTCTGGTTTGCCTCGGCTTTCGCTGCGGCAGCGGGTTGGTATGGAATGCGCTCGGCCGGATTCTGAGCCGCCGGCTGTCCACCGACTTCGGTTATCGCCGTCCGGATATTCGCAAGGCCGCCCGGGCCGCCCGCCCAATAGCCATTTAAGTCGGGCTTGCCGTCCGGCAGACGCTTCACAGGACCTGCGGGTGGACCCGCCGGAGCTCCGCCACGGCCCCCGGCAGCACCGCGTCCTCCGCGGCCCTCTTGAGCCGGCGCCGGCTGGCCGCCCTGACCGGCAACGGGCACCGAGGCCAGCGAGACCATCGCCACGCCGGCGGCCATCGCGATGATTGAACCTAGCAACCCATTTTTCATCTGAGTCTCCTTCTGTTCACCCGCTACTTTGCCCTTTCAGCGTCCTCAGCATAGGCGTGGCACTCATACTCAAGAATCCTGAAGTTCGGTTCCCTGTGGCGATAGAGCAGCATGCTCATCTTCCATGGTCTCGAGTAGACTTTCGGATCCGTGAGCGTGACCTCGTAGGTGATGGTGTTGGGGTCGGTCCGCGTGTAACGCTCCTGCACCTTCAGCGCTTCGCTATGGTGATTGCCGGACGCGTCAAGCCATGTCTGATCGTTGAAGTCGGCCGCGTCAACAACCAGAGTGTTTCCTTCGTACCGGCCAATCGAGTCGCCATTCCAGAAATCCAGGCCGTCGAGATGTTCTTTCCTGTTCAGATAAATGTTACGAGTGTTGTGAATGTACTCGTACACGAAGGTCACCTGGGTCGGTGTCTGAATAATCTGGAAGGGGAAGTGAAGATAGGTGATCCGCGGCACTCCAGGTTTGAAGCACTGGTTGATGGGGTCAAGCGCGGCCCGGTTCTTGAAGTTGTCCTGCCGCCTGGCGGCGGCAGCGGGCAGATACGGGATCATTTTGTTCGGTGTATCTGCAATTGCCCCTTGCCCGGCCGGCACACCATAAGTTGCTGTATGCGGCTCGACGTTGTAGGCCAGCGACGTATCACTGACCTGCCAGATGCCCTGCAGGTCCGGCATCTGCGCTGTGCCGCGGGCCTGGCCGGCTGTTGGAGCTGGCAAGACAGCGGCCGCCGCAATCGCAGCTGCAGCAAAAATCAAAAGAAGAAGCCGATCTCTCATCGAGGTTCCCGTTATTCGGGACGCCGCTGGTTCAAACCGAAAATCTGCTGGCCGCCCTGATTAACCCAGGAAACTCTCGACGCCCACATCCGGGTGGAACCGTCTTTGGCGGCGAATCCCTGGACTTCGACTTCGTCGCCGACCTTCAGCGTGTCTTTTCTCCAGCCGTTCCTGTACAGGCCGTTCGGAGGAAGGCACTCGGCGCCCCAGTTGACGACTTTGCCATCCGGATAAGTAATGTCAAACCACATCCACGAATGCGGATTGATCCAATCCATCTTGGTGAATTTTCCCTTCAGCAGAATTGGCTTGCTGCTGTCAAATTCAGCCGCAAAGGCGTGGTGTGCAATCGCCGGCACTGCGGCCGCGACAAGGCCCACCAAAAGCAGGGCGGCTATCGTGACTTTCATCACATTTCCCTCCATTAACGCAAAGTTACGTACTCCATTTAGTGATGTCAAGTTGCCGGGGAACGTAGCCGCGAATTACGCCAATGACGCGAATGGGCGCATCAAATGATTTATTTAAGCGCCCATTCGCGTCATTGGCGTAATTCGCGGCTACGTCCCCAAGCCGGCGTTCATCCGCTAATTCGAGCTCGCCCTCCCGATGTTCTTAAACAATCCGCCTTGGTGACATCGCGGTCGCCTCCGGCTGGTTGATGAACCGGAATGATCGTCGTGTAATCGATCTTCAAGCGGTCCAACTCGGACGCCAGAAGCTTCTCGAATCCGTTGACGGTCTGAGGAGCCGGCGCATTCGGCGCCGGCGCGTTGAACGCGTCGGCTTCGATCACGGTTTTGAGCGCGGGCAGGTACGCCACGATGATGTCTTCCGCGTGAAGGGCGCCCTTGAGGTGATACAGTTCCACCGCCTGTGTACCTTCCTTCAGGACTTTCTTCTCACCCATATACTCGAACTTCGGGTTCTTGCCCGATTGCGCCAGCTTGTCCGGCATAAGCAAAGTTCGCGAGTTGCTGAACCACTTTGCTTTCACATCCGTGACTGCCAGGTTCGTCCAGGAGAGCCCGGCCCGTTTCTGCACAATTTGAGTTGGGAATTTCACGCCGCCGAAGTCCTTGTATCCGGAGTAGCTCTGCTCGACAAGCATGTCGCCCGACTTTGTCGATCATGTTGGCACTGTTGATGTATCCGGAGAGCGAATAAGCAACGCCGGATGGCGCCTATGCGTCTACCGGGAAGGAGACTCCAGTGTATTTACTGCCGTTCACGTTGCGTGAGCTCACTGTCGCATTCGTCGCGGCCGATGCGAGTTTCAGAAAGCCCGGCGGCGACAGGGAAATGTCCAGCTTTTGAGCCCACGTTGCGGCAGGCGCAATGGCTGTCACCTGTTGCGTTTCGGGCGTTGCCGCCAGTCCGCCGCCGCCGGCAAGCTGTCCGGTGGACGGATCGAGCGGCCGCGAACGGAGCGCAGTCTGTCCGCTTCCGGCATTAAGGTCGACGTAACGCGAGAAACTCTTGAGCGTGAATTTGGGCCAGCCGCCGGTCGCGCTCTGTGCCTGGCCCAGAGCGGTGCCTTCAAATCCGGACCCGGAATATTCGATCGTCCTGAGCTGGTCATAACCCATTGCCTTCGATGCGTTGGCGATGACCGTTTTGGCGTCTTGCGCGACGGCTGGCAATGCCAGCAAGACAGCGAGTGTTACGAGAATGCATTTCTTCAACATGTTTTCTCCTCTACTGTAGCGGCGCTCTATGACCAGCCGCGGAGCGGCGTGAGAATGTAGCCCCGGGCGCAAGCCCGGGGTTTCTGTGTGGTTAAGTGAGTCAGCACCGGAGGTGCGAAAGATTTCAGAAATTCTTTCGCCCCTCCGGGGCTTGAAATCCAAAATGACACCTACCCCGGGCTGCGCCCGGGGCTACATTCTAACGCCGCTCCGCGGCTCCTTACCGCAAGGCAAACACAACCACGGAGTCCGTAGCGATCATCGCCACGTACTGCTTGCCATTCTTTCCCTGATACGTCACCGGATTCGCATTCACCGGCCGTTCGAGCTTTGTCGCCCACAGTTCCTTGCCGGTTTTGGAATCGAAGGCACGGAAACGGCTGTCATTGGTGGCGCCAATGAATATCAGTCCGCCCGCTGTCACTATTGGACCGGCGCTGCCGGATCCTCCGGTGTTTTGCTTGCCCGCCGGCAAAGCTTCATTAAGCCCGAGTGGAACCTGCCACGCGATGTCGCCGGTGTTGGCATTCACGGCCCACAGCCGGCCCCAGGGTGGCTTCTGGCAAGGCGCATTTCCCAGCGTTTTGCCGTTCGCGTCTTTGATGGGAGCGGCGAATCCGTGATACGGGCCGGGACCATCCCAGGCGCCACGGTCATAAGGCTGAGGCGATCCGTTGCCGCTCCCGTAATTGCCGCCTTCGCGCTTCTTCTCCGTCCAGCCGCTCAGAGCAGCGTCGTGAGTCTGGACGAAAACGTATCCGCTCTTCGGATCCGCGGCCATGCCGCCCCAATTCGGCCCGCCATTCCCCGGAAAGATAATCGTGCTTCTGGGCGGCGTGCCTTCCTCATGGAAGAGGA
>QHXD01000040.1:0-7784 GCA_003223895.1 Acidobacteriota bacterium | reverse complement strand
GGCCGTAACCATGTCTTGCTTGCTGAAACTCGTTCGCGCGAGCGGCGGCGGTTTCAAAGGAAAGGGCTGCGTGGGCGAATACCATTCGCCGGGCACATCACCTGCAGGAACGGGACGCTCTTCGACACCGAATATCGGCTCCCCGGTCTCTCGATTGAGAATGAACATCCAGCTTTGCTTACCGATCTGGGCGAGTGCCGGAATTGTTTTTCCCTTCTGCTTGATATCGATCAGAACAGGAGCGGGCGGCAGGTCTGAATCCCAGAGATCGTGATGGACGGTCTGGAAATGCCATTTGTATTTTCCGGTTTGAGCGTCAACAGCAACCACCGAATTGCCGAACAGATTGTTGCCGGGCCGGTCGCCACCCCAGTAATTCGGCGCCGGCGATCCGATGGGCATATAGAGGATGCCGCGCTTCTCGTCCATCGTCAGGTACCATCCCCAGACGTTCGTGCCGGAGCGCTTTTGCCAGCCGTCATTCAGCCATGTGTCATGACCGATTTCGCCCGGCTGCGGCACCGTGTGAAAGTCCCAGAGCTTTTCGCCGGTGCGGGCGTCGAAGGCGCGTGAGTCGCCAGGCGGGCCCTGCGGCAGTTCCCCAACAGTTGCGCCCAGCATGACAACGTTCTTGAAGATCAGCGGAACGCCGTTCCATCCGACGCCGATATCCGCGAAGCCGTCTTTGCCGAAGCCGGCTGCGGCTTCGCCCGTAATTGCGTTCACAGCGACCAGTCCTGGACCGGAGGTGAACATGATTCGCGGGGGAATCGGTCCTTCGCCGGGCCAGTAGGCAACGCCGCGGGCCGTGGTGTTGCCGCTCGGCAACGTGTACGTCCAGATCTCTTTTCCGCTTTCCGCGTCCAGTGCAAGAACGCGGCGGCCTGCGGGCAAGTACATGACTCCATTCACGACGATGGGTGTGGCTTCCGGATTGGAAGTGGGTCCTCCGGTCGCGCCGCCGCGGCCGCCCCGCGCGCCTGCTGCAGGAGCAACACCAGCTACGTCACCCTCTTGAGCCGGAGACGTGTTGAGACTGCCATTGGGTCCTGCCGGTCCCAGACGAAACGACCAGGCCTGCGTGAGGTTCGTAACGTTCTTCGCGTTGATCTGCGTCAAAGGAGAATAGCGTGTGCCGGCAAGGTCGTGGTTGTACATCGGCCAATCGGCGTCGGGATTCGATTTGGTTTTGCTATTTTGCGCGTAGAGGACGGGCAGAACCAGTGCAGCCAGGCCCAGCATAGTGAGGTAGCGAATACGCATGAGACTTGAATCTCCTTTTCTTCAAATCACTAATCGCTGATGGCCACTGCCCAATGACTAATGAACTTGAGGATTGAGAAATGAACGGATTTCTGAGTTGATCAATGGTCAGTTGAAAAATCCGTTCATTTTTCAATCCTCAAGTTCATTAGTCATTGGGCAGTGGCCATCAGTGATCAGTAATCTAATTCCTTGCTAGGGCAAAGCGAATACGACCAGTGACTCCGTACCCGCCCCGGCGCGGCCCGACGCAGCCACCACCGCCACATATTGCTTTCCGTTCTTACCTTCATACGTCATCGGCACGGCAGTCACGTTGTAGTTCAGTTTCGCTGCCCAGAGCTCCTTTCCGGTTTTCGAATCGAAGGCGCGGAAACGAGAGTCTGCCGTCGCTCCGACAAAAACGAGCCCCCCGGCCGTGACAATCGGGCCGCCGGCGCCGGGTGATCCAACGTTCCTCTTACCCTCGGGCAAAGCCTCCGAGATGCCGAGCGGGACACGCCACGCGAAATCGCCCGTGCCGGCATTCACTGCGATCAGACTGGACCAGGGCGGCTTGAAGCAGGGCAGGTTCGCGATCGTTTGTCCGGCCGCGTTCTTGATTGGAGCGTTGAGGTTCGGACCTCCGACTCTCACGAATGGAAACTCGGTGGCGAGGTTGTCCGGCGTGGACTTCGGATTCTTCTGGATCCAGCCGATGGTCGGAGCGTCTTTCGTCGCCACAAAAACATAGCCCAGCTTCGTATCCACAGCCGTCCCGCCCCAGTTGGGCCCTCCGGTCAGTCCGGGGAAAATTGCGCTCGGCGGCGGGACGTTGTCGGGCGTTCGGTAGCTCCAGGGTGTGTACGGTCCCGCGTTATAGAAATTGTTCTTGTCCCAAAGCTCGCGGCAGGCTTGCGCATGTTCCGGCGTGGTGTCTTCGGCTGTGACCAGGTCCTCCCGCTTCATGCTGATTCTCGCGATCGGCCCTGGCTTTACGGGGAACGGCTGTGTGGGTGGATACCACTCGGTGGGAACGTTACCTCGTGCGACCGGCCGCTCTTCGACGCCGAATACCGGCTTGCCGGTCACCCGATCGAGAATGAACATGTAACCGATCTTGCCGACCTGCGCGAGAGCAGGGATTTTCTTTCCATCCTTAACAATGTCAAACAGGCTGGGCGCCGGAGGCAGGTTATAGTCCCACACCTCGTGATGGACCGTTTGAAAATGCCACTTCAGCTTGCCGGTCTCCACATCGACGGCCACGGTGGAATTGCCGAACAGATTGTTCCCCGGACGGTCTCCTCCGTAGAAGTTCGCGCCGGGACTGCTGACGGGCAGATAAAGGATGCCGCGCTCTTCGTCCACGGTCAGCGCGAAAGCCCAGACGTTATTGCCCGTGCGGTTTTTCCAACTGCCGAAGCCCCACGTTTCGTTACCGGGTTCGCCTTCGCCCGGGATGGTATTGAACTCCCACAGCAGTTTGCCGGTGCGGGCGTCGTAGGCGTGCGTGTCGCCCTGTTCACCGACGTTCGTATCCAACTGAGGAGCGATATGCCGCTGCCCGGGGCCGTAAAAGTTCGAACCCATCAGAATGATGTTCTTGAATATCGCCGGCGCTCCGTCATAGGGAATCCTGAGTTCGACTTCGCCGTTGTTCCCAAAGCCAGTCGAGGGCTCGCCGGTGACGGCATTGACTGCCACGAGCTTTCTGGCCGTCGTGAACAGGATGCGAGGCGGATTGTTTCGGTCGCCGGGCCAATATGAAACGCCGCGGAAAGACGCCTGGCCCTCTTTCAATTCGTAGCTCCAGATTTCCTTCCCCGTCTCGGGTTCGAGTGCGACAACTCGATTTCCCGACGGAAGGTACATCACGCCGTTCACCACGATCGGTGTGATTTCCTGAAAGATCTCGCTCGGGCTAAGCGCGGCGATGTTCTTGCCTTCCGGCCGCAGACGATAGGACCACGCCTGGGTGAGCATGGCGACGTTCGTGGTGTTGATTTGCGTCAGTGGTGAGTAGCGCGTGCCGGCCAAATCGCGGTTGAACATCGGCCAATCGGCTGCGGGATTCCTGCGGTTACCGCTCTGTGCCCAGACCCCGGCCGAGACAAGGATTCCCGCGAGTAGCGTGATCAACATTCTGTTCATATCTAGAAGTCAAGATTAATTGAACGCGGGCTAAAGCCCGCGACTACATTTTGGAATCACGTTGTTCCCCAATGTAGTCGCGGGCTTTAGCCCGCGTTTCTGTTACTTCACCGGGCGGTCCGTCTGGCAGGGACTTGGGCTGAACTTCGACCCGTCAGGCTCTTTCCTGAAGTGCGTGCTGGTGATGAACTCGTCAGTCAGGTACTTCGGATCGTTGACGATCGTCGTAACGGTGAACCATTCGGACCCGTAGTCCGAATGCCGATCGAAGTATTCGGTCAGGACTGTATTCTCGCTGTAGGGCACGCCATTCTTGCGCAGGTATCCCGGCCGCATGCGCGTTGTGACGACTTTCAGCGAGCCGCCCTGCGGTGGAGCTGCCGGACCCAGGTTTGGGCCGCCGCGACCACCGCCGCCACGTTGAGGCCGGCCCTCCCAGGTTGCAGCAGAATATCCCTGCCAGGTAGGCTCACCAGCCGGTGGCTGCCCTTCGCCGAAATGGAGCAGACGTGTTTGGGTTCCGGCGTCCGTTTCAATCTTGAGAGAGTTTGGATCCTGCCAGGTGATGTGGAGGCGTCCGGGCATACGCATGATACCCGCGGCTCCGAAGGGCTTGCATTGATTGCCGGACGCGTCATCCTTGGCCAGATCCCATGTGTCGGCCACTCGACGTCCCTCATTATTGATCGGAACGCTGGCGTAATCTCCCTTCGGAGGAGTGACCATGCGAAAACGCCAGTCTTCCGTCACGATCGAGACCCACCACCCCGTGAGATCGATCGGAGCGGAGGCCTGAGGGGTCCTTGGGGCTTCCTGTGCCGGCGGAGCCTGTCCCTGGCCGCGTTGCTGCGCCGCGGCATTGTAAGGGCCAAGCGCGAGCGACAGAGCGGCTGTGATGACAATAAGCAGTGCAATGTGGCTCCAAAGAATCCTGGAACTCATTGTCTTCTCCTCCTCAGCACGAATTACTGCTGCAGGCCGCTTACCGGACCAAGGTAGGCCATCAGACGGCCCGCGGTGATGGCCCCAAGCCAAAGTGACAACGAGACGGCGGCCAAAATCTTGCCGTTGAATGTCACAGGTCTCTTATCAATTAACGGATCGCGAAACACCCTTTTCCTGATCACGAAAACGTCGACGACGGCAAGAGCGATGAATCCCATCTTGATATAAAAAACCGGGTTCGCGAGTTTGGTGCTCGCATCCGCAATCAAAAGCAGAGTGCCGGATGCGGCATTGATCCAAAAGCCGACCCACATGAGGGGAAAGAGTCCTTCCAGAGGTTCGAGAGGAAGGCGGGAGGCCAAACCGAGGATCCGCAGATCGATTGCGCTATTAATTCCAACGACGATTCCCAGGCCAATCGTGTGAAGGAAGAGGATTGTCGGATATGCCCATATCGAGTCCGACTCGCGTATCCACGCAGCAAAGCCTGTCTGTTCCAGATAATGAAAAAACTCCATAGCTTGTTTCTCTTAAAAAGTAATGGGCCGGTCCGTACTGTAGCAGCGGTCTATGACCGCCGACAGCTCGTAAACCCAGACTGTCGGCGGTCACAGACCGCCGCTACAGTGCAAGCCGACCCACTACTGGCGTAATTAATTTTTTAGAATGACCTAATCGACAACTTCGCCGGGCTTGGCGCCCCATCCAAATCCGTCCGATTTTCGACGGAGACTGACCATGCGCAGTCTGTGGTCCGCAGGATTCCGTCCAGGGTTGCCGGTGATCGTCACCACGTCTCCGGCTTTCAGGGTTTCGCGCGTCACACCCTGTCCACCCAACTGTCCGGCTCCACCCCACTCAACAGCCCATCGCACCATCTGGCCGCTCTCGTCCGGAGCTTCCACGTGCACGAATGAATGAGGATTCCGGAACAGGAATTGGACCAGCTTTCCTTCGATCTTCGCGGTTTTATCCTCGAAGTATGTTGCCGCAAAGGAGTGGTGTGCGTAGGCTTGAGCGCCGGATACGAACGCCACTGCAATGAGCACAACTAACAGTCGCTTCATAATCTTTCCTCCTGAGAAAGACATCCTTACATTTTGAGAAAAGTACCTATTTCTTGGCGCTGAGGCTGCGATAAACAGCCTCGACAAACATGTCTGTCGTCCGGGGTCCCGTCGTCGCACCATAACGGGGATCATAATCCCGGGTGGGCCTCGCCGCTTTGACCTGTTCCAGCGTCATGCCCTTTTTTATCATGTCTTGAACACGATCGCGAATAATCGTAATCATGTCCCGATATTCGACCACGTCGGCCTCATCGCAGAGCCGTCCGTGGCCAGGAATTATATACGTACCGCCCTCCTGTTTGTCCGCCGGAACGGCCAGCACGATGATACGGTTCAGCGCATCAACAACACCATTGATGCTGCCCCCGCTTTGTAAATCAAAGTATGGGTACCCGCTCGTCACAAAGATATCACCAGCGCTGATGACGTCCGAACGGCGGAAGAAGACCAGACTGTCGCCGTCCGTATGCGCTGCGGGTTGATGAATAAGCTGGACAGCCTCACCATTAAAGAAGATGTCCTTCTGTCCGCTGAAGTACGTGTCCGTCGGCCATCCACCCGTAGGCGTCGGAGCCTGCCCGCCGGCCGGGGCGCTCAATCTGTTCAGAACATTTTCGTGGGCCACAATCGCTGCGCCCTCTCCAGCGTCTCGAATATTCCCGGCGAAATTGCCGCCGGCGATCGTGCTGCCCGCCTTGCGCAGATTCTCATTCCCGCCCGTATGGTCGGGATGGAAATGCGTGTTGATGATATAACGAATCGGCTTGTTTGAAATCTTCCGGATCGCCGCCAGAACCTTGCTGCTCAACTGCGGGAACTGTGTGTCAACCAGAAGAATTCCCTGATCACCCACTTGCATTGTCATGTTGCCGCCCGCGCCGACAATCATGTAGACGTTGCCCTGGACAGGCAGAATGTTGATCTCGACGTTGTCGAAGTTTTGTGGCTGCTGCGGGTAGGCGACCGCTACGGTTGCAAGCAGGAGGAAGCCAGAAGCCAGAAGCCAGAAGCCAGAAGGCAAAAGCGACGTCCGTATTCGGGCTTTTCTATTCTGGCTTCTGGCTTCTGGCTTCTGGCTTCCTTTTCCTCTCATGTTATTTTTTTGTCTTCAGCGTGTTATACACCGCCTCCACAAACGTATCTGTTGTCCGGGGGCTCGTTGTTGAACCATAGCGGCGATCGTATTCTTTCGTCGGCCTTGCTGCTTTGACCTGTTCGAGCGTCATGCCTTTCTTGACCATCGCCTGGACACGGTCGCGGATGATTGTAACCATGTCGCGATATTCGACAATGTCATGTTCGTCGCAGAGCCGGCCGTGGCCTGGAATGATGTAGGTGCCGCCTTCCTGCTCATGTTTGGGGATGGCAATATGGATGATGCGATTCAAGGCATCAATGACTCCATTGATGGTGCCACCCGCCTGAACATCAAAATAAGGATATCCCGTCGTAACGAAGACATCGCCCGCGCTGACGACATCGGATTTCCGGAAAAAGACGATGCTGTCGCCATCCGTGTGCGCCGCCGGTACGTGGATGATCTCGATCGCCTCGTCGTTGAAGTAAAGCTCCTTCTGCGCCGTGAGATACGTGTCCGTCGGCCATGCCCCGCTGGGCGTGGGCGCCTGCTGGCCGGCGGGCGCGCTCATTCTGTTGAGGACATTGATATGGGCGATGATCGTTGCCGTCGGCCGCTGCAGATTTGCGCCCGGGCCCACGTTCAACGTCTTTCCGACGTCGGCAATCTTCTCGTTACCACCCGTGTGGTCGGCATGGTAGTGCGTATTGATGATGTATCGGATTGGCCGGTTTGAAATCTTTCGGATTGCCGCCAGCACCTTATCGCTCAATTGCGCAAACTGAGTGTCGACCAGCAGGACGCCCTGCTCGCTTGCTTGTAAGGTGATGTTGCCGCCGGCGCCGACAAGCATATAAACGTTGCCCTGCACGGGCAGGACTTTGATTTCGACGTTGTCGAAGTTCTGCTGCTGGGAGTAGGCGAACTGTAATGTAGCAACCAGCAGGAAGCCAGAAGCCAGAAGCCAGAAGCCAGAATGGAAAAGCGAAGCCCTTCTTCTGGCTTCCCTGGCTTCTGGCTTCTGGCTTCCTGATCCCACTTACTTCGCCCTCGCGTTACGCATCTTTTCGAGCAGCGGTTTCAGCTTCTGCCGGTATTCCGGATACATCGTTTCAGGGCCGCCCATCGACGCTTCGACCGGGATTCCATGGCGATTGACGAACTCATTGATGAACTGATTTTCGCCCGGCAGATAGTGCGGCACGGCGCCTTCGGGCCGGTCCGCGACCTCTTCAACGTATTCGCAGGGCCAGAGCCAGTTTCCGCCGGCGTTGGGATTCAAGACAAAATTCTGG
>QHXD01000039.1 GCA_003223895.1 Acidobacteriota bacterium | reverse complement strand
TCCGGAAAATTCTGCTGAACTCTGAAACGATTCATCTCACGGCCGCCTCGGAGCTGTTGCTCTTTTACGCGTCGCGCAGCCAGAATATTCTGGAAAAGATCAAGCCGGCTCTCGAACGAGGCGAAATGGTCCTTTGCGACCGCTATTACCACGCATCGATGGCGTATCAGGGTTACGGCCGCGGCATCCCGCTGGATTTCATCAACAAACTTACGGACCTGGTTGTTGCGGAATATCGTCCCGACATGACACTTCTTCTCGATATCGCGCCTGAAGTCGGCCTGGCGCGGGCGCGGGCCCGAAATCATGGCCGACCCGAAGACGAAGGACGGTTTGAGGCAGAAGACCTCGAGTTCTACGGGCGGATCAGGGACGGTTATCTCGAGATGGCGTCTGAGGACCCGCGAGTTCAACTTATCTATGCGGAGCGGCCTATTGACCTCGTCCATCACCACATTCTGCAGGTTCTCGGGCTCGAAGCACGATGACCTTCGATTCGTTTATCGGAAACAGGAAGGTGATCGAGCGCCTTCGCGCAAAGCTGCAACAGGACCGCTTCCCGCATGGCCTGATCTTCTCCGGACCGGAAGGCGTCGGCAAACACACCTGTGCACTGATGATCGCCAAGGCATTGAACTGCACCCGGGCTGCGGCCGGCAGTTTCTGTGGCGAGTGCTCGAGCTGCCGGAAAATCGATTCGGGAACCCACCCGGACGTCATGACGCTTTCGGTGGAAGAGGAAGCCTCACAGATCAAGATTGCGCAGGTTCGGCAGCTTCTCGGCATGTTGGATCTGCAGCCTTTCGAAGGCCGCAACAAGGTCTTCATCATCGATCCGGCGGATCTGCTCAACGCGGAAGCGGCCAACGCTCTCTTGAAAGGCCTCGAGGAGCCCCCCGAGAACAGCTTCTTCATTTTGGTCACCGTTAACGTGCACGAACTCCTGCTGACGGTTCGATCGCGTTGTCAGGTGTACAATTTTACCCCGCTAACGCTGGAAGAAATCCGCCGGCATGGTGTAACCGATGAACTGGTCGTCCGCTGGTCACAAGGCAGTATCGGACGCGCACGGAATCTGGATGTGACACGGCTGAAAAGCGAGCGTGAACTGCTGGTCGGTTTTCTGGAGACTGTGGTGGCCGCGAGCGAGGAGCAATTTCAGGAGCTGCTGGGTGTGAGTGCGGATCTTGGCCGCTCAAAGCAGGATTTTGAAGGCCGTATGACAATTTTGTCAGTGCTCATGGCTGATATTCTGTATTTGAAGGAGGGTTTACCGGAGAAGATCGTCAACATCGACCTCCACGACCGGTTGCTGAAGTTTGCGGCGGCCGTTCCCGTGGATCGGCTCATCGGCATGTCGGAGTTTCTGCGCTTCACGGAAGCGAGTCTGAAACACTATGTTAACAGACAAATGCTCGCTGACGTGCTAGCCTTGATGACAAATGAAACCACGTCCAACTGGCTTTAATTGGCCGGAAATTATGTGTAATTCGAGTAAATCCGCGGCTTTCTTCAACAAAATACTGCATGACTTTCATAGCGAAAGCCGCTAGAATCGCTCGTAATCTAACTGCAAACCTGCGCAAACCTCCGAACAATCGTTCATTTTGCGACTCGTTTTTGTGAGGAAGAGATGTCAAATCGGAAGCTGATTCGGCCGAGCCTTGCCGACATCAAGGAACAACTCACGGTAAGGCAGCCGCGAAGTAGTAATAACAAGAAGCCGCAGTCCAACGATCAAACCAACGCTGAGAACTTTTATTATGTAAAACAGATGCAGAACAAGACGCCGATGGTCGTCGTTCTGCAGGACGGCGAAATTGTTAAGGGCGTCATCGAATGGTACGACAAAAACTGCATCAAGGTGAATCGGACTGGTGAGCCGAACCTCCTGGTCCTGAAGCACTACATCAAGTACATGTACAAGGAAGACGAGGACAAGGAAGTCGACTAGCCTCAAACTGTAGCGGCGGTCTATGACCGCCGGCAATGTCAGAATTGAGGATCGTCGGCGGTCACAGACCGCCGCTACAGAATTTCCCCGCATGCAAGCCACCATTGGGATCACCGCTGGCGACCCGGCGGGTATCGGACTTGAAGTCGTCCTCAAATCGATTTCATCGGTACTGACGTCTGCGCGGTGGGTGTTGTTTGTCGATCGTCACGTCTTTGAACGCAACGCGAACCGCTTCGCTGCGGGCCTGAACCGGCGCTGGATCGATGACCTGTCCGGCATCACAGAGGAACCCGTTCTTTTCCTGCACGACGCCGGCGGAAATTCTACGGGCATCGAGTGGGGAAAACTCAGCAGGGAGGCCGGGCAGCGTGCGATTGCATACCTGGAAGTTGCCGGCGCGGCCGCCCTGGCCGGACACATCGACGCCATCGTCACCGCCCCCGTCAGCAAAGAAGCCATTGGTAAGGGATTCGTCGGTCAAACGGACTTTCTGGCAGAACGCGCAGGACGGACGCAGTATGCAATGGCCTTCTTTGCTCCTACATTCAAAGTGGTCCTCGCAACGATTCACGTTTCCCTGCGTGAAGCTCTCGCGCAAATTTCCACTGAACATTACGTCAAGCTGATCCGGTTCGTCAATCGACAGTTGCAGCGATTCAAGTTCGATGGCCGCCGCATTGCAGTGGCTGCGATCAATCCTCATGCCGGCGAAGGCGGGATGTTCGGGCGGGAAGACACGGACCTCCTCGCGCCGGCGGTCCGTCAATGCGCGGCTGACGGGATCAACGTCTCAGGGCCGCACTCCGCCGATAGCCTCTACTATCGCGCGCATTCAGGAGAATTCGACCTCGTGATCGCGCCCTATCACGACCAGGGGCTCATTCCCATCAAGCTGATCGCCCACGGAGAGGCCACAAATGTGACGCTCGGCCTTCCCTACGTCCGCACATCGCCGGACCACGGCACGGCGTTTTCAATCGCGGGAAAGGGTGAGGCGGATCCGTCAGGAATGGAAGCGGCTCTGAAATGCGCTGTGGACCTCGTTCGACGAGGGAAATAGACACAAAGGCGCGTAAAACTTTGTTTGTTTGGACAAAGTTTTACGAGGGTTACCGAAGATCGTCAGGCGAAGGTGTTCCCCCCCTGGAACAGGAGGGGTGGCTGCGCCATTAAGAAAAAGATCCCGTTCCGAAGCGGCGCAGACGGGGGTGGTCGCTCACACGAAATGTTTCGCCGAACTGACCACCCCGTCCGCGCCCTTTAAAGGAGGCTTCGCGGCATTTTCTTGATGGCGCGTCCACCCCTCCTGTCCCAGGAGGGGAACACCCCGCCTGAGCTCATCTCGATAAAGTTGGTTGCGGCTATGCCGCGTTGTGTCTTTGTGTTTATTTCCCGTTACAGTCTTTGCACAACCCGTAGATCTGCAGCTTGTGATCCAGCACCTTGAACCCCAGTTGCTCCGACGCCTCGTCCTGCAGCGTTTCAATATCCGCATTGTAGAACTCGATTGAATTGCCGCACTGCATGCAGATCATGTGGTCGTGATGCTGATGATTGTAAAGGTGTTCGTACCGGGTGATGCCGTCGGCAAGATCGATCTCTCGTGCCAGGCCGCAGTCCGCAAGGATCTTCATCGTTCTGTAAACGGTTGTGTACCCGACCCGCGGATCGTGCTGCCGGACGACCCGATAGATATCCTCAACGCTGCGGTGTCCCTCGTGGTCGAGGAACGTTTCAAGAATGAGCTGACGATGTGGAGTGAATTTGAGCTTCTTGTCCTGCAGGTATTCCAGGAAGACCTGCATCTCGGGAACAAGAGCCTTCATGGAGCCGCCTGGTTCGGCAGCAGCTTCACAACATCGTTGTACATCACGATAACGAACACCATCAGAAGGAAGACGATGCTGACCTGAACGATTCGCTCCTTCATACGCAGGCTGAGATCCCGCCCCATCAATGATTCGACCAGGAGCAACAGCATCGTCCCGCCGTCGAGGATCGGAATGGGCAGCAGGTTGACCACTCCCAGGTTCAGGCTGATGATAGCCAGAAGCGTGATCAACGGCACGATGCCTGCGTCTAAGGCCTGGCCGGAAACCTGGATAATCCCTATTGGCCCGCTGATCTGCCTCATCGACGCTTCGCGTTTGATCAGTCTCGGAATGAGATCGAACAGCAATGCTGCGTACTCTTTGTTCACCTGAATGGATTTCTTGAAGGCATCGACCAATCCGAGCTTGACCATCACTGCCGGCGGCGGAATATTGATGCCGAGCATTTTCCTGTCGCCCTGCAATTCCGGAGTAACCTGGAGTTCAATCTCTTTGCCATTGCGAAGGATAGTGATCGGGAATGTCTTTTCCTGAATCGTCTGCATCAATTCCTGAATCGTCCGGCCGCTCTTCTTCAGCTCGATTCCATTGACTCTGATGATTTCGTCCCCAACTTGTATACCCGCGGCCTTGGCGGGCGCACCGTACACACCGGTAACGACTGTCCGGACAATCGGGGCCATGCCCACATACCCGGAATCGTCCCGTCCCTTGCGCTCAGGGACCAGGGTGGTCTCAATCTTCTGGCCGTTGCGTTCCACCACCACGGGCAGACGGGCACCTGCGCGCGTCAGAGTCGTGTTGAAGACGTCCTGCCACGTCGGGTTCTCCTTGCCGTCCAGCGAAACGATCACGTCGCCAGGCTTGATGCTTGCTTTGTCCGCCGGGGAACCCGGCTCGACGACCTCGACGGTCGCTTTCATGATCATGAATTCCGGCACGTCGGTGCCGTAGACGTACAGTCCCGTCAAAAGCACGACCGCAAGGATGACATTCATGGCAGGACCGGCTGAAGCTACCAGGAATCTTTGCCATTTGGGCTTGGACAGGAATTCGTGTTCCGCTCCGGTGATTTCGTCTGTCGGGTTTTCTCCGGCCATTTTGACGTATCCGCCGAGAGGAAACGCGCTGATGCGGTAGTCTGTTTCGCCTCGCCGGAACCCGAAAAGCCGAGGACCGAATCCGACCGAAAACGTCTCGACCCTGATCTTGAAGAACTTGGCGACCGCAAAGTGTCCAAGCTCATGAATGACAATGATGATCCCGAGGACAATCAGCGCCCCGATGATATTGGACAGCATGCCGCCAATCGGGAACCAGCTTCGAGGGGCCGCGTCCACGTTCTGAAGTGCGAGTAACAAGTTTGTTAAAGGCATTTTAGTAATTCTAACACGATGCACGTGACTGGCCGCGGCACTGTAACTGCGGTCTGTGACCGCCGAAAATGCTGCAATTCAAGATCCCCGGCGGTCACCGACCGCCGCTACAACAAACTCCCGGGCCCATTTGTCCGCGCTGACAATCGCTTGCAGTGAATCCGCCGGCTCCACCCGGTGGGCTTCAAGTGTCGCGTCGATCAGTTTCGGAATGTCAGAAAACGCGATCCTACGTTCCAGAAACGCCTCGACCGCAACTTCATCTGCCGCATTGAGAACCGCCGGCGCTGTGCCGCCTTTTTCAATGGCCCGATACGCCAGGGAAATACAGGGAAACTTGCTTCGGTCCGGGGGACTGAACTCGAGCGGCGGTACTGTCGTCCAATCGAGGTGCGAAACCGACGACGGAAGCCGTTCCGGATAGGTAAGTGCGTATTGAATGGGTTGGCGCATGTCCGCGGTGCCCAGTTGAGCGACCACGGAAGCGTCCACGAATTCCACCATGGAATGCACAACAGACTGGGGATGAACCATGATGTCGATCTTTTCGGCTGGAATATCGAAAAGCCATCGAGCTTCAATCACTTCAAGTCCTTTGTTCATCAGCGTCGCCGAATCCACAGTAATCCGCTTCCCCATCTGCCACACCGGATGTTTCAAGGCTTGTTCCGGTGAGATATTCGCGAAGTGCTCAACCGGTGTTTCACGAAATGGGCCCCCGGAAGCCGTCAGAATCAGGCGCCGCACTTCACTGTGCCGGCCTGACCGCAAACATTGATCGATGGCGCAGTGCTCGCTATCGACCGGAATGATTCGCGCGCCGCTCTTTTCCGCCGTCTTGCGCAGCAATTCGCCGGCAACAACCATGGCTTCCTTGTTCGCAAGGGCAACGGTTTTGCCGGAAGCTACCGCGCTGTAAGTGGGTTGAAGGCCCGCTGCGCCGACAGCCGCCGAAACGACAATGTCCACTTCGGATGCTGAAGCGATTTGACGAAGGCCTTGCTCGCCCGTTACCACTTCGGGAATCGAAATCCGCAGTTCCCGGCATCGATTTCGAAACTCGTCAACGCGCCGGGCATCAGTAATCGCTACGACCGTGGGACGGAATGCGGCAGCCTGCTCTGCCAGTCGATCCACAGCTGAGTTCGCGGCGAGAGCGAAAACGGAGAATCGATCGGAAAGATGATCGACAACACGCAAAGTGTTCTGCCCGATCGAGCCGGTCGAACCCACAACTGCGAGACGTTTCATGAATTGAAGAACCAGTAAAACACGGGCGTTGCAAAGAAGAGACTGTCCAGACGATCGAGTATGCCTCCATGGCCCGGCAGAATTGAAGAGGAATCCTTGACGCCTGTGCTTCTCTTCAGTACCGATTCCGCAAGATCTCCGAGTTGTCCTGCAACCGCCGTCACTGTCGAAATGATCGCAAGGTTCAACCAGGGCTCGTCCAGGAGCCACACACCGACGGCAATTCCAGCAATCACGCTTCCGATGAGACCTGCGATCGCACCCTCGACCGTTTTCTTAGGGCTCACCTTCGGTGCCAGGGGATGACGGCCAAAGGCGCGGCCCGCACAGTAAGCAGCCGAGTCGCCGACCCAGATGACGGCCAGGAGCACAAAAATCAGCTCGCGAGGCATTGGCACGAGAAATCCCAGCGTGACGCTGCAGTAGAGAAGACTGCTAAGGCCGATCGCTACTCTTCCCAGGGCCGTTTCGACCGGACCACTGAAGATCGTTACAGTCAACAAGGCGAGCGCAGACAAAGCCAGGCTTGTCATGCCCCATCCCGTGCCGCCGACAAAAGAAGCCGTCACGAGAACTGCCGGCGCCAGGAACCATCTCCCCGGCCGGCCGATTCCACGCCTCGCGCCCAGCGACAAAAACTCTTCCACCGCCAGAGCGGCCACCAGGCCCACCACGAAGGCGAAGACCCAGTTTGGAGCAAACCACGTTATGGCAAGAACAAGTGGAATGGCAACGGCCGCGGTAACGACTCTTTTCATGGCGTCGAGAATCGCTGATTCAAATTTGGAATCTTTGTTACAAATTGACGATCGGCGGTTGCAGATTTCAGATCCGCACTTCGCGTCATCGGGTGAGTTGGGGCTCCAGTCCGCCGTAGCGCCTTTCGCGCTTCTGGAATGCGATGATGGCTTCGTACAAATGCCGCTTGTCGAAGTCGGGCCAAAGCGTGTCTGTGACCCAGATTTCCGCGTAGGCGATCTGCCAGAGAAGAAAGTTACTGATCCGGAGCTCGCCACTGGTTCGAATCAACAGATCCGGGTCCGGCAGCCCCGCTGTATAAAGGTGCGCCGCAAATTCCTTTTCCGTAATCCCGCCGTTTTCCGCAGCCGACCTCCCGCCGTTTCGCAGAATCCGATTTACCGCGTCAACGATCTCCGCCCGGCCGCCGTAATTCAAAGCCACATTGAAGATCATCCCCGTGTTAGTCCGGGTTCGGGCAATTCCTTTTTCGATCTCGCGCTGCACTGATGAATCGAGCTCATCAGTGCGGCCGAGCGTGCGGAATCGGATATTGTTCTTATGGATGTTCTCCAGCTCCTTGTTCAAGTATTCCTTCAGGAGCTGCATCAGAGTAGCCACTTCAGCGTGAGGTCTTTAGTTTTCCACCGAGAACGCATACAGCGTCAACACAGGAATGCCGAGTTCGGCGGAGCCTTCTACAACCTGGCGCACCGCGTTGATTCCGGCCCGATGGCCGGCAACGCGAGGCAAGCCGCGCTTGCGGGCCCAGCGGCCGTTGCCATCCATGATGATTGCGATATGGGCGGGCAGAGCGTTGCTGTCGATCTGCTCAGAAAGCTCCTGTACTTTCCTGGGCATACCGTTTGATCTTACCACGCGGAAGGTTTCAATTTGCAATGCAAAGTTCTTTAGTACTCAACGGAAATCAGGTGCAACCCGTGCGCGGGCAATGACGGTCCTGCGAGACGCCGGTCGCGCGCTTCGAAGATCTGTGGAATCTGTTCCGCATCGAGGCGGCTCTGCCCGATCTCGATCAAAGTGCCGGCAATCGTCCGCACCATGTACTGCAAAAAGCCGTTGCCGCGTATACGAAACACCCACTCGGGCTCCGATCGGGTCCAGGAGGCCTGGTAGATTGTGCGAGTCCGGTCCTCGATCTCTGTTGCGGTCGCGCAGAAGGATGTGAAGTCATGGGTGCCAAGGAAGCACGTCGTGCCCCGGTCAATCGCCTTTTCATCGAGAGGGTATCGGAAAGCGTACACGTAGCGGCTGTGGAAGGGGCTCACGATGGGATTTCGCCAGATGCGATACTCGTACGTTTTCGAACGCGCCGATCGACGGGCGTGGAATTCCGGGCTCACTTCCTCGACCGCCAGAACGCGAATAGCCGGCGGAAGCAGCGCGTTGGCTCCGCGCAGGACCGCATCCGGATCGATCTTACGCGTGGTTTCGACACTCGCAACCTGGCCATGAGCGTGGACGCCCGCGTCGGTTCGTCCCGAACCGGTGACCCGGACATCGTGATTGAAGAGTTTTCGGAGTGTCTCTTGAAGCTCGCCTTGAACGGTTGGAAGCTGAGGCTGGATCTGCCATCCATGGAATTCAGTGCCGTCGTAGGCAAGTGTGAGCTTGAGGTTCTGCATTCGATTCGGTTATAGCATGTGCGTGGAAATCACGGCGACTATCATCACCTTCAACGAAGAAGACCGGATTGGGGAGGCGATCGCAAGCCTCTCCTGCTGCGACGAAATTGTGGTGGTGGACTCGGGCAGCACCGATCGCACACGGGAGATCGCGGAGGCGCGCGGAGCGCGGGTGATCCAGCGTGCATGGCAGGGGTACTCGAAACAGAAGAACTTTGCGGCGGAACAGGCGCGGCATGACTGGATCCTGAGCATCGACGCCGATGAGAGACTCAGCATTGAACTCGCGGACGACATTGTGAATGCATTTCCGGGCGCGAGCGCCTGGGCTGCTTATTCGATGCCGCGCCGCGCCTTTTACATGGGGCGGTGGATCAACCACTCGGAGTGGTACCCGGATCGCAAAGTGCGTTTATACGATCGCCGGCGATGCCGCTGGGAAGGCGACCACGTCCACGAGAGTATGAAAGTCGATGGCCCGGTGGGAAGGCTTCACGGCGATCTTTTTCACTTTCCGTACCGGGACTGGAATGATCACGTTACAAGAATTGAGAAATATACGAAACTGGCAGCAGAAGCCGCCCGTTCCAGCGGGCGCCGCGGCAATGTCCTGAAGCTGCTGTTTGCCCCACTTCTGACGTTCATTCGGATTTTCTTCCTTCATGCGGGTTTCCTCGACGGCTGGCGCGGCCTGGCCATCGCGTACATGGGGGCTCGCTATGTTTTCCTGAGGGAGTCCCGTATACTTCATTGATGGAGTTGGTTTTCGCTCTGTTTTTTGGTCTCATCCTCGGAAGTTTTCTTAATGTTTGCATCCTGCGTTTACCCCAGGGAATTTCGATCACCACACCGCGATCGCGTTGCCCGCAATGCAAGAAATTGATTTCCTGGTACGACAACGTGCCGGTCCTCAGTTACGTCATCCTGGGCGGCAAATGCCGGCATTGCCGCAAGAAGATTTCCGCCCGCTACCCATTCATAGAAGGGCTTACCGGAGTCGTCAGCGCACTGCTTTATCTGAAATTGGGTTTTGGAGTGGAATGGGCCATCTATCTCGGCTTTTCGTCTGCCCTGATCGTGCTGGCTTTCATCGATCTGGATCACCGCATTCTGCCCGATTCGATCACGTTGAACGGTATCTGGATCGGCGTGCTCATCAATGTTTACCTCGCGCCGCCCAGCCCGCTTGTCTCGCGAATCCTTCGAGCAATGGACCTCGAGATCACGAATCCGCGCCTCATCGCGTTGATGGCAAGCCTGTTAGGAATCATTGTGGGAGGCGGCTTGCTGTGGGGTGTAGCCGAAGCCTACTTGCGGTTGCGCGGCATCGAAGGCATGGGTTTCGGCGACGTCAAAATGATGGCCATGGTGGGCGCCTTTCTCGGGGCGCCGATGGCCCTGCTGACGATCATGCTCGGATCATTGCTGGGGTCTGTGATCGGTCTGTTTTTCATGCGCTTCGCAGGCAAGGCGCGCGACTACGAGCTGCCTTTCGGGACATTCCTCGGCCTTGCCGGAATCATTGCAGTTCTCTATGGCGACGACCTCGTGAGACTTTACGTTGAGCGGATGATTCAACCCAATCTATGAACATCCCGTTCAGCGCGCAGATCACAAACAAAATGCCAAGCGGCCTGATCACCGTGGACCGCGAGGGCAGAATCACCGGCCACAATCCGGCCTGCGAACGAATCTTCCTGGAAACCCTCGTGACCAGCGATCTGCTGCGGGATCTGGTCCGCGAGTCGCAGGCGCTGCAGGATCTTCTGGATCGATGCCTTAAAGCCGGAGAAGTCTTCACCCGCGTCCAATTCAACGTGCCAACCGGCTCTATCCGGAAGGTCAGGTTGAAGGCGCCATTTGTCTTCTCTCCGACCTCACTGAAATCGTCGAACTGCAAAATCAAATCAAGCTCAAGGAGAACTTCGCCGCACTCGGAGAGATGTCGGCAAGCATCGCACACGAGTTCAAGAACTCGATCGCGACGATAGTCGGCTACGCCCAGATGTCGAAAACCGAAACGGATGTGAATACCCTGCACAACTACGCAGGTGAAATTCACAAAGAATCCCAGGCGCTTTCCAACATGGTGACGGACTTTTTGAATTTCGCCAAACCGGTCCTGCCCTACATGTACGAGATCGACCTGGTCGAGTTGCTCGACAGCGTTATTGGGGATCTCAAAAGCCGCCGCCCCGGCAGGTACGATGTCCAATTCCACAGCTCGGGCAAAGCAATTGTTCCTTGTGATGCGACGCTCATGCGCCAGTCGTTTATCAACCTTCTGATCAATGCAACCGAGGCCCTCGGTGAAAAAGGGACAATATCGGTTACGGTTGAAGCCCCCGAGGAGCGAAACCATGTTCGGGTGGTAGTTCAGGATACCGGCCACGGCATACCGGAGCATCTGGTCTCGAAGATCTTTTTTCCCTTCTTCACCACGAAAGCCCACGGCACGGGCCTGGGTCTATCGCTGGTCCAGAAAATCGTGCTCGCGCACAACGGCCGAATCGAGGTCCAGAGCGCCGAGGGTGCCGGCACCTCCTTTACGATCACTCTTCCTAAGATTTAGCGAATAATTAGCCGCGGATGTCACGGATTTCACGGATTAAATCCGCGTAATCCGTGGAATCCGCGGCTCATGATTTGGCATGTCGTATGCCGTAACCGTAGAAGCTATGCGCGGCTTCACGCTATTGGAAACGCTGATGACGACGGGAATCCTGGCGGTTGGACTCGTGGGCGTGGCTGCAATCTTTTCTTACAGCGCCCGCGCAAACCTCAACACCCGGCACAGAACGACGGCCACGATGCTGCTTTACGACAAAATGGAGCAATTCAAATCCACGCCGCTTGCCGACAGCTTATGGGCGGGCGATGGGAGTTCCGATAACGTCCCGCCGTACCTGTGTTCGTGGCAGATCTCCGGGGCGAACCCACGCAGAGTCACCGTGATTGTATACGTGGAGACGGCCGGCGTCACAAGCCGGCCGCTCGAGTTGATCCGTGCAACCACCCTCGTCAGCCATTAAAAGGTGAGCCATTGAAAGGCTTCTCCTTGATCGAGGTGATGATGGCTCTCGGCATCACGCTGGGCATCGGCCTCGTCGTGTTTCAGCTCTTCCGGCAAAATGAGCGCGTATTTCGCGATCAGAATCTCGTGATCGAAATGCAGCAAACCGCGCGAGTCGTGGCATCGCAGATCGCCGACGAAGTCCGAATGGCCGGCGAGGGAGTGCCGGTTTACGCTTCCCGTTTCGATAGTCTGGCTCAGGAAGGCGCGGCCGTCGTTCTGGCATCGTCAACGAACAACCGAATCGACTTCCGTGCCGGTCTGTCGCTTGTAGAAACCAGCGTCACAACGCCAGTTCCGCTGGACTGCACGCTCGGGCTTTCCAGAACGCTGACGGTGGCCGATGGTTCTTCCTTTTTGAACGCCCTGGGAACGACGACCCCCACCGGGAAATTCGTCTATATCTGGGGCCCGGCGAACAACCAGACGTGGACGTGGGTCCGCGCAGAGTTGACCAGGATCAACGGTAACACTTTAACGCTCACGCCCAGGCAAGGCGGCGTTTCCAGTGTTTTCACCAGGGCGCCGACTCTAACGCTCGAAGAAGTTGTGTCGTTTTACCTCAGCGGCACGAACGTCAAGCGCGCGACGGCCGCGGACATGACAAACCCGGCCAGCCCCGCATGGTCCGCTTCCAACGATATCGGCAGAAATGTCACGTCACTGACCTTCACGTACTACGACGAGAACAACAATCCCATCGATCCTGGTTCCCTGGCCAGCCGTCTCTCCATCGCGAGAGTGGATGTTCGTATCGTGGCACAGACGTCAGACGCGCTCAGCGATGGGTCTCGACCCAGCCATACACTTTCATTTCGTACTATTCCCCGAAATCTGAGAGTCCGGTTAAACTGATTATGTGAAAATTCTTCTCGTTGAAGATAAGGACAGCCTCCGTCAGATGCTGGCCACCGCGATCAAGAAAGCCGGTTACCAGGTCGACGAAGCCGCCGACGGGGACGCAGCCGCAGAAAAGATTCGCAAGCAGCCTTACCAGCTTGTGATCACCGACCTTCGATTGCCCACACGTTCGGGTATCGAGATTCTGAAAATCCAAAAAGAAATCGACGAGACGATCCCTGTCCTGCTCATGACGGCATACGGCACTATCGAGGAGGCCGTCGAAGCGATGAAACAAGGCGCTTTCGACTTCGTGCCGAAACCGGTCGATATCTCGCATCTCTGCCTGCTGATCGACCGCGCCGTACAGCAGCGGCGGCTGCTCCTGGAAAATATTCTCTTAAAAGAAGACTTCCAGCGGACGTACGGGATTCCAAAAATCATCGGTGAAAGCCCTGCGATTCAGGCCGTAAGTCACAGCATTCAGCGCGTGGCGCCAACCGAGGCCACAGTCCTGCTCACCGGCGAGAGCGGGACGGGCAAGGAAGTGTTTTCGCGCGCAATCCACCAGCTCAGCCCGCGCCGGGACAAGCCCTTTGTGACGGTGAACTGTGCCGCGATTCCGCACACATTGATCGAGAACGAACTGTTCGGACACGAGAAGGGATCCTATACCGGAGCGTTCGCACGAAAGATCGGCAAATTCGAACTCGCCGATCAGGGAACGATGTTCCTGGATGAAATCGGCGAACTGCACATGTCCGTGCAGGCGAAGGTCCTGCGGGTCATCGAAGAACAATGCTTCGAGCGGATCGGCGGTCTGGAAACCATTCAGGTGGATTCGCGAGTCGTGGCGGCGACAAACCGGAACCTTCAGGACCTTGTCGCGAAGAAAGAATTCCGAGAAGACCTTTTCTTCAGGCTTTCCGTTATCCCTATTCAAATCCCGCCGCTGCGCGAGCGGATATCCGATGTGCGGTTGCTCGCGCCCTTCTTCGTCGACAAGTTTTCGAAGGATCTTCACCGCCAGGGTTTGCAGCTTAGTCCCGAAGCTGCTCGAGCACTGGAGGAATATTCCTGGCCTGGAAACGTTCGCGAGCTTCAAAACACGATCGAACGCGCCGTTATTCTTTCAGACGGGCAGACGATCCGCCCGGGGGACTTGAACTTCGCGTTCGAGCAGCGAAAGAAGAGCGATGACTTTGTTCATCTCCTCGACCTGTCCGGTTCTTTGGGCGACGTGTCCAACCGTGCGAGCCGCGCTGCGGAAAAGGTGAAGATCAAGCAGACCCTCGAGCTCAGCAATTGGAATAAGACTCAGGCGGCCGAGATGCTGGCGGTTTCCTACAAGACGCTTCTGACCAAAGTTAAGGAGTATGAATTGGAATAGGACGCGGGCTAAAGCCCGCGACTACATTGGGGACAGCGTGGATCCCAAAATGAACAACGTGGATCCCAAAATGAAACAACGTGGATCCCAAAATGAACAACGTGGATCCCAAAATGTAGTCGCGGGCTTTAGCCCGCGTTTAGCCCTTCCGACCCCAATGCAGCGCCGCGATTCCACCACTCAAATTGCAGTAAGCCGCATCTTTGAAACCTACCTCTTGCATCAGTTCCATCAACTCGATCTGGGCGGGAAACTTCCTCACAGAATCCGGAAGATACTGGTATGCCGTCCCATCACCGGAGATTGCCGCGCCAAGCCTGGGCAGGACATACCTGAAGTAAAAGTTGAAGACGTGACGGAAAACCGGAACAATCGGCTTCGAAAACTCCAGGACAACGGCCGCGCCACCCGGCTTCAGGACTCGACGCATTTCCTCCAGTCCGAGGCGTGGATTTTCGAGATTCCGCAGCCCAAAAGCTATGGTTACGGCATCAAAGGAGCCGGGTGCAAAAGGTAAAGCGAGCGTGTCCGCCTCGATGTTGCGGATCCGGTTTCCCACACCCGATGCAGCGATCTTGGCGTTCGCCCGCGTGAGCATGGGATGGCAGAAGTCGGACCCAACGACGCCGGTTTTCAGGCCGCGGTGCAGCGCCAGCGCAAGATCTCCGGTGCCACTGCACGCATCCAGGCACAAAGCGAATGGCGAAGCACCAATCAGTTCTCGAACTTTATTGACCGTGATTCTGCGCCAATAGCGGTCGATGGAAGCGGAAAGGAAATGATTGAGAAAGTCGTACCGGTGGGCAATACCGGTGAACATCTGCCGGACGGCGCGGCTATCCGGACCTTGGTACTCTCTTTCCATCACTCAGGATTCCCTTGACGACATCGCGAACGACGTCGAGCGGAACGTCCGGCGTGATCTCGACGCGTCCGATCGCTCGCGGCAAAACGAAATGAACGGCTCCATTGCGGACCTTCTTATCATGATGGAGGGCCGTCAGAACAGACTTGCTGTTTACGCCGGTCAGCGCCGGCAATCGGCCAATCGATCCAACTGCCGTCTCGATGCGCGTTCGATCCGTCTCCGCGAGTTTCTGAAGGTTCATTCCGATGCGCGCGGCCGCGATCATTCCGTAACCCACAGCCTCTCCGTGTTTGATTCCCTGGTATCCCGCTGCGGCCTCCAGAGCGTGTCCGACCGTATGGCCGAGATTGAGGACTCGCCGCAGGTCGCTCTCTTTTTCGTCGGACATCACGACGTCCGCCTTGATTGCGGCACATGTTGCAACAAGACGTTGGATGGCTGCCGGATCGCGATCCCGGAACAGCGCGGCATTTTGTTCGAAATCCTCGAAGAGCCCAGGATCACAAATGATGCCGTACTTGAGCGCTTCGAAAAGACCGCTGGCATACTCCCGGTCCGGCAGCGTTTTCAAAAGGAGCGGATCGGAAAGGACGAGCCGCGGCTGATGAAACGTGCCGATGAGATTTTTCGCGACGCGGTGGTTCACACCGGTCTTGCCG
>QHXD01000038.1 GCA_003223895.1 Acidobacteriota bacterium | reverse complement strand
ACGCCGGACAAAATCGATTTTGAAGCGGAAGATTGGATTTTGATCGGCTGTGGCGGCGGCAAGCGCCCCAACCTCCGTGTCGATGCCGAAAAGCTTCGTCAGGAACTGGCTGACGTGCCCGGCCATTGCCACGAGGAGCGCGGAGATCTCGGTAGGCGTCCGCGGCTTCTCAGGATGATTGCGGTAGTCGTCCCACGCTGCGAAAAACTCCGGATTGGCCGCCGCAACTTCACAATCGAAGATGTCGAGAAGTTCCTTAAGCCGTTCGGGTACATAGAGATCCGGATAAGTGAAACCCGCTATACCCAGACGCAGTTCAATCGGTCCGGACAGCCGGTTGCGCCGCCGCGATGGCTTCGCCCTGACCGACCCTCTCATGGCGACACGCGAGATTCTCAGCGAGATCCACTACTGCATCCTCTGCCACGAACGGGACAAGGACACCTGCTCGAAGGGCATCAAGACAGCCGACGGAAAGATTGCCATCAATCCTCTGGACATTCCTCTTGCCGGATGTCCGCTGGACGAGAAGATTTCCGAAATGCATTTCATGCGCAAGAACGGCGACGCGATTGGCGCACTGGCATTGGTGATGATCAGCAATCCGATGTGCCCTGGAACGGGCCACCGCATTTGCAACGACTGCATGAAGGCCTGCATCTACCAGAAGCAGGACCCGGTCAACATTCCGCAGATCGAGACGGCCGTGCTGACCGATACGCTCAACCTGCCGTGGGGCGTGGAAATTTACGGTCTCCTGACACGGTGGAATCCGCTGAACATCGCCCGGCCGTATGCTCTCCCGTACAACGGCAAGAACGTCCTCGTCGTCGGCATGGGTCCGGCGGGTTACACACTGGCGCACTTCCTGGTCAACGAAGGCTTCGGTGTCGTGGGTGTGGATGGACTGAAAATCGAGCCACTGAACGAAGAGCTCACCGGAACACCGAACCAGCCGCCGCGCCCGATCCGCAATTGGTCTGAAATCTATCAGCCTCTCGAGAGCCGGATCCTTGAAGGATTTGGCGGCGTCTCCGAATACGGGATCACGGTGCGATGGGATAAGAATTTCCTCACGCTACTGCACCTCACGCTCTCTCGACGCGATCTGCTTCGCATCTACGGCGGTGTGCGATTTGGCGGAACGCTGACCATCAATGATGCATGGGATTGGGGATTTCATCACATTGCAATGGCTGCCGGCGCCGGGCGTCCGACGATCATCGACTTGACGAACAACCTGGCTTGCGTCATCCGCAAGGCTTCGGATTTTCTCATGGCGCTGCAACTCACGGGAGCATTCAAGCGAACTGCACTGCCCAATCTCCAGGTGCGTCTGCCTGCACTGGTCATCGGCGGCGGCCTGACGGCTATCGATACGGCCACCGAGCTGTTTGCTTATTATCCCGTTCAAGTCGAAAAGACGCTCGAGCGGTACGAAATACTTGTTCAAGAGACAGGCGAAGAAGCTGTGCTTGCGCCTTTCGACAAAGAGGAGCTCGAGATCCTGAAGGAGTTTCTGGAACACGGCGCTGCGGTTCGGGCGGAGCGTGCGCGCGCAGCGGCGGCCAACGAAAAGCCGAACTTCGTCCCGCTCGTGCGTTCCTGGGGTGGAATCTCGATCGTTTATCGAAAGCGGCTCGTGGACTCGCCGGCCTATCGGCTGAACCACGAAGAAGTCATTAAAGCGCTCGAAGAAGGGATCTCATTTGTCGAAGGAATGAATCCTGAAGAAGCCGTTGTCGACGAAAACGATCACGTCCGCGCGATGCGTTTCCGGACGAAGGATCGTGTGGTCGAGTTACCTGCCCACGCCGTGATGGTGGCCGCAGGAACTACGCCGAATATCACTTACGAAAAGGAATATTCGGGAACTTTTCAGCTCGACAGCAAGAAGAAATTCTTCGCGCCCCACTCGGTGAAACAGAATGACGACGGGAGCGTCTCGCTCGAGGCGGTATCCGCCGATACTCCAGGCGCAGTCTTCACGTCCTACAACCGAAATGGACGGTTTATTACCTATTACGGTGACAATCATCCGCTCTACGCCGGCAACGTCGTGAAGGCGATGGCTTCTGCACGCGACGGGTTTCCCCATGTGGTGGATCTCTTCGCCGATGAGCTCGCAGCGCTCGATCCCGGCAAGCAGGACGAGCGGGATCTAGCGTGGCAACGGCTGACTGCGGATCTGGAGCGCGAACTGGTGGCTCGAGTAGCGGAAGTCCGCCGTCTTACTCCGACCATCGTCGAGGTCATTGTCCATGCGCCTGCGGCGGCGCGGCGTTTCCATCCCGGTCAGTTCTATCGGTTGCAAAATTACGAAACACAGGCCCATTGCGTAAAGGACACGCGACTCCTGATGGAAGGCATCGCACTCACCGGCGCCTGGGTGGACCGAGAGAAAGGTCTGCTTTCTCTGATCGCTCTCGAGCTGGGAATCTCCTCCCGCCTCTGTGCCTATCTCCGTCCGGGAGAACCGGTCGTGGTAATGGGGCCGACCGGAACGCCAACCGAAATCGAAACCGGAGAAAATGTTCTCCTTGCGGGGGGCGGACTGGGCAATGCGGTTCTGTTCTCGATCGCCCGGGAGATGCGACAACGAGGGAATCGCGTCATCTACTTCGCGGGTTACAAAAAGGGAGAAGATCTTTTCAAGCGCGAAGAAATCGAAGGCGCCACCGACCAGGTTATCTGGAGCACGGACATGGGAACCCCGATTGAGCCGGGACGGCCTCAGGATGTTCACTTCCGTGGAAACATCGTTCAAGCGATCACGGCTTACGGACGAGGCGAACTGGGCTCGCCCCTGCTCTCGCTCTCAGAGATTCACAGGATTATTGCCATCGGTTCCGACCGGATGATGGCGGCCGTCAAGGAAGCGCGTCATGGTGTTCTCCAGCCGCTGCTTCAGCCGAATCACATCGCCATCGCCAGCATCAATTCGCCGATGCAATGCATGATGAAAGAGGTTTGTGCGCAATGCCTGCAGAGGCATGTCGATCCCACAACAGGCAAAGAGACCATTATCTTTTCGTGTTCCAATCAGGACCAGCCCATGGACCACGTCGACTTCAAGAACCTGAACACGCGCCTCAAGCAGAACACCGTCCAGGAAAAACTCGGCAACCTCTGGCTGGACTATCTGCTCCCGCAGCTGAGAGAAAAAGTGTAGTCCCGGGCCTGGGTAACGCGGGCTAAAGCCCGCGACTACATTTGGGAACCAGGTTGCATCCTAAATGTAGTCGCGGGCTTTAGCCCGCGCCCCGATTATCTCGGCGCAAGTATTCCACCAGTTGTTTCTCTCCCAGATTCATGGCCCAGCGATGATTCCAGCGGAAAACCGGTTTCAATAGCGGAGAAAGCAATTTAATGATGGGTTTCTCCACGATGGGGTTCCAGTCGAGCGTCACGTCCGTTCCTGTGCCCGTGGCTCGCAAAATCCATCGTGATGCATCGGTGGAAAAGTCGCCGAAGGCCTTGAACTCGATCAAGCGGGGCTTGTCGAGACGTACGGTTTCGATCGTCCAGCGAAGTTTGTAGGGCAGCCAGCCTCTGGTCAGGAAGTTGACGCGTTGACCGACATGCGGTTCGTCAGTCGTGGAATCGGCGACGACAGCATTGAGATAAACTCCGCGCCACCATGATGGAAACTTCGTTGGTCTGGAGAGGACTTCCCAGACATCTTCGATTCGACAGGGGATCCGCCAATGATCCTCGAAATGGTAGGCATTGGATGCCATTCTATCTGGATGGTGCGGGCCCCACTGGCGCGAGATAACCAGGCCGCGTGCGAACGTCCAGCGACTTTCCGCGGCTGTCCACGGCCGTAATCTTGACGTTCCGATAGGCGCCGTCCCGCGCAGCATTCGTCGAGAGATAACCGATAGTGTATTGACCGCGGAGAGCGCCGGCTATCTTGGGCCAGATCTGCCGCAGGTCCGACGCCTTCCCCGGAAAAAACGCTTCGCCGCCGGTCAGTTTCGCAATCTGTTTCAGGACTTTGGGGTTCTTGTCGTTCTGCTGCGGATCATAAATTCCGATGCAGTAGATCGTCGCACTGGAGCGCTGGGCCATACGCAGAACATCGTCCAGCGTATCGTAGCTGGCGTTATCACCGCCATCGCTCAGCAGTACCAGAGCCTTCCGCTGCCGCGTGCCCAATTCGAGATGGGTCAGTGACAGTTCGAGGGCGTCATACAGAGCCGTCGTACCTTCGGCAGTCGTTGCGAGCAGAGTATTGCGAAGTTGCTCGCGGTTGCTGCTGAACGGCACCGATTCCGGTAATGCCAGCCAGGGATGTCTGTTGAAGTTAACGATGAATATCTCGTCGTCGGGGTGACTTGCGGTAACAAAAGCCATGGCGGATGTCACGACATCCGCGCGCCTCTTTGCCATACTGCCGCTGTTGTCGATGACAAGACCTATCGTGGCTGGTGTGTCTTCAGGCTTGAAAACTTTGATCGTCTGCGGGCGCCCGTCTTCCAGGATACGAAAATTATTGGCGGTGAGGCCGCTGACCGTATCGCCGTCGTTGTCGAGGACCGTCACGTTGAACATGACCAGGTCAACGTCGACGGATATGGTGAACTGGAAAAGCAGAGAAATCGGTAATAAAAATTTCACGAACAGCACATCTCAATGATACAGCAATCCGGCGAAGTTTCTACTGTAGCGGCGCTCTATGAGCGCCGACAGGCCGGCGGTCATAGACCGCCGCGACAGTAAGACGCAGGCCCAGAAGCACCGCCAGCACCGCGCCGTAGGCGAGCGGTCGAGCGATGTCCAGTTTGACGCGCCAGTAGTAATGCAGAACACCGACGACGGCGCTGAGATAAATCAAGCGATGAATCATTTGCCAACGCTTGCCGCCGAGCCGGCCGATCCATTTTTTCGTGGAGGTGATTGCGAGTGGAATGAGCAAAACGAAGCTCGCGACGCCCGAAAGAATGAATGGGCGCTTGCTGATCATGTCCTTCACAATCTCATTCCACGCGAAGGCCTGGTCCAGCCAGATGTATGTGATGAAGTGCACGAAAGCGTAAAAGAACGCAAACAGCCCCAGCATTCTGCGAAACCGTATCAGGCTGGGCCATCCTATGATCCGCCGGAGCGGGGTGACGCTCAACGTGATCATCAGAAAACGCAGTGTCCAGATGCCGGTCCTGTTTCGGATGTCCTCAATAGGATTTGCGCTCAAGTTTCCGGCGAAAGTATCCCAAACAAGCCACACCATGGGGACCAGACAGACCACGAAAACAGCCGGCTTCGAAATCCACCAACGATTAAATTTGGGCATTATCGAGTGTCAGTAAGACTTGCGCAGATCCATTCCGGAGTACATCTGAGCAACCTGGTCGGCGTATCCGTTGAACATGAGCGTACGTCTTTTGTAAAACTCGCCGATCCGCCGCTCGGAGGCCTGGCTCCAGCGGGGATGGTCCACCTGGGGATTCACATTAGCGAAGAAACCGTACTCTTGCGGTGCCGCCTCGTTCCACGCCGTCAGGGGTTGCTTGTCCGTGAATCGGATTTTGACGATCGACTTAACTCCCTTGAAGCCGTACTTCCACGGAGTCACCAGCCGGATCGGCGCCCCATTCTGGGCGAGAGCCGGTTTTCCGTAAACGCCGGTGACCAGGAGTGCCAGAGGATTCATCGCTTCGTCCATGCGGAGGCCTTCGGTGTATGGCCAGTGCAGCCCCGATCCGAAGACGGACGGCCGCTGGCCGGGCATCTCGTCCGGCCGCATGATTGTCTTGAATTCCACGTATTTTGCGGCTGGAGTGGGCTCGAGCCTGGCGATGAGTGCGGCCAGCGGGACCCCGGTCCACGGGATCACCATCGACCACGCTTCGACGCAGCGCATTCGATAGACGCGTTCTTCCGGTGTCAGGCCTTTGAGCAGATCATCCAGCGAATAGCTTGCCGGCTTCTTGACCATGCCCTCCACTGAAACGGTCCAGGGCGTCGGCTTGAATTTACCTGAATTTGCGGCCGGATCGGCCTTGTCGATACCGAATTCGTAGTAGTTGTTGTAATGCGTAACGTCTTCGTAGGGCGTCGGTTTCTCGTCTGTGTCGTATTTTCCTTTGGGTTTGCTCTGCGTCATTCCAGACACTGCCGAATTCGTGCACGCGGGCACTATTGCGCCGGCTGCCGCGATGCCAAGAACCGCCGATGCCGTTTTTATGAATTCACGACGATTGTGGTACAGGTTTTCGGGGGTTATTTCTGACGAGGCAATATCTGATGCGCGTTTAATGAGCATAGTGAGAATTCCTCCGTTACAATGCCTTGATTTTACCAGAGAAGGATGGCCGCGGCCCGGAAAAACCGGGCCGCGGTTCGAGGAAAGAGGGCTATTTCTTCTTTGCGTCTTTCTTCTTGGCGTCCGCTTTTTTGTCCGCCTTCTTCTTTGCGTCGGCCTTCTTGTCACCCTTCTTGCTATCTTTTTGCGCCGTCTTGGCCTTGCCAGTGTCTTTCGACTGTGCGAAGGACGGAACGGCGGTCAGGCTGATCGCCACAACCAGAGCTAAGAGAAGTAGACTGAATCTTTTCATACACATTCTCCTTGTGAACGTTTAACTTACCGGCGGCCGATCCGCCTGGCGACGGGAAAATATCACGATAAGGGTTTGCAATCAAATCGGCTAGGATAGATCCAAAGTATGAAGACCGAAGCTGTAAGAGGTAGGCATGACGATCGGCCCCGGACAAAGCTCCAGGCGTCGCACATTTATCGCGATCTTCGCGAGTTGATGTGGCCCAGACGGAACCTGTTCTTCGTGGGATTGTTACTCGTATTTATAAATCGCGCCGCGGGTCTCGTATTGCCCGGCTCGACCAAGTACCTTATCGACGACGTCGTTCAAAAGCACCGGCAGGAATTGCTGATACCGATAGTGGCGGCCGTCGGCGTGGCGGTGCTCATCCAGGCCGTAACGTCCTATTCGCTGATCCAGTTGCTGAGCACCTCGGCGCAAAGGCTGATCGCGGACATGCGTATTCGCGTTCAGGAACACATCGGCCGTCTTCCCGTCCGGTACTACGATGCCAACAAGACGGGCGCCCTTGTTTCGCGAATCATGTCGGATGTTGAGGGCGTGCGGAACCTGGTCGGAACCGGATTGGTGGAGTTCATCGGCGGGTTGTTCACCGCGGTAATCGCCTTTGGTCTGCTACTGAAGATCAATGCGACGCTCACTCTTGTGGCGCTCGGATTTCTTCTGATTTTCGGTCTGATTCTCCGAAAAGCGTTCACGTCCATCCGTCCTATCTTTCGCGAACGGGGCAAAATCAACGCTGAAGTCACTGGCCGGCTCACCGAGTCGCTGGGCGGTGTGCGCGTGGTCAAAGGTTTCCACGCGGAGGCGCGCGAAGCGGCGGTTTTTGAGGCGGGTGCTCTGCGGCTTTTCGAGAACGTACGAAGGTCGCTGTTCGCGACGTCGATCATCGGCCTGGCTTCGACCTTGTTAATGGGCATTGTCAGCGTGACCGTGATGGTCGTTGGCGGCCGGCTGCTTCTGGCCGGGACCATGACGATCGGAGATTTCTTCGCTTTTACTCTGTATCTCGGTTTCATGGTCGCGCCAGTGTTCCAGATGGTCGGTATCGGGACGCAGATCACAGAGGCCTTTGCAGGGTTGGATCGAATGCATGAGGTCCTGGGCGAACAACCGGAAGACGTGGATCCTGTGCGGACCG
>QHXD01000037.1 GCA_003223895.1 Acidobacteriota bacterium | reverse complement strand
CGGCAACGATCTCGCTTCCAACGTGGTAGTAAACGCGCTTTCCAATCACAGTCATCGTGCGAATCGCGATATTCAACCTCAAGTCTCCGTTGAAGCCCATGAAGCCGATGGCACCGGCATAGATGTGCCTCTGTGTGCGCTCGAGCTCGTCAATGATCTGAATCGCGCGGACCTTCGGGCGGCCCGAAACGGATTCGCCGGGGAAAGTCGCGCGCAGGATGTCCACGATCGTGCGGCCCGATCCCTCACGCGCCAGGAACAGCTCGGGCGACGAGCTGATGACCACGTGGTCCCCGCAATTCAGATAGGCTCCGTAAAAGGACGGACTCACGCTGCGCAGACTCGAAAACAACTCGAACGGAGAAGCCTCAACCTGCTGGGAGAATCGTTGCGACAAGTTCACCTGGTAGATATCGCCTGCAGCGATGTAATGGAGCGCCCTCTCGACGGCAACGACGTACTGGCGCTTGTCCATATTCGATTGAGGCGGCCCGGATCCTCGGGCGCCTCCAGGCGCAGCCGAAGCCGGGATACTTCGCTGAATTTCTCCCAGACGTTGTTCCAGCGCTCTCTCGGAACCCCTCCCTCTCAACGTCCACTCGCCGGCTTCGTGATCGAAAACCAGCAGAAGGTCATAAACAGCGAGGCAGCAATCCGGCAGATGCAGATCGTCAACGGCCTGGAGGTTCTCATATCGCTCGAGGAATCGAAACAGGTCGTAGCTGAGATAGCCGATCGCTCCTCCGGCGAACCGGACTGTGTTTGCCGGCTCCGGAGCCCAGGCCTTCGACAGCCGGTCGAGCGCCGAAATCGGATCTTCATGTCTTCCCAGCCATTCACCTCGAGCGCATATATCGATCCGGGTGCCCTTGGAGCGGAAGATAATCTCCGGGTCCCAGCCAAGGATTGAATAGCGTCCCTGCACCGGTCCGGTTCTGGAGGAATCGAGAAACGCGAAGTAATTTCTGTCGCGGAAAATCGCCGCAACTTCGTGAGGCGTGAATGGGAGGACTACGCTGTGCGTATAGCTGCCCACCCGGGCAGTTTATCAAAGCACACGTGTGAATGTGAGTCACAGTTCAGGTTCTCCATGACCGCAAAGTTTCAATGACTTGTCCATTGGGCAACAAACTGCAACAGCCGCCCGGCGGAGGACACATGAAACGATTGATGATCGGATTCGTGGTTTGGGCAGCGATCGGGTCGCTGGTCTACGCACAAAGCGGCGGGCTGGTTCGTCTGAAGCTATCGTCCGGGGAATACACGGTGCGACCTGGAAACGGCGACCGGATCTCGATTCACTGGGAACCCAACGAGCCGGCGAACGAGAAAAAGCTGGAAGAGATGAAGAAGATCAAAGTGCACGTCGAAACGTCCGGTTTGATTACAACAATCCGAACCGAGAGGCCAACCCAATATGCGCGAATGGTGATCGAAGTTCCGGCACGAACGGATCTGTACATTCATATACGGGCCGGCGACGTCAAAATCGAGGGCATCGAAGGGAATACAAATATTCATGTGACGGCGGGCGATCTGAAATTGGACGAATCCTGCATCTCAAATCCGAAATCCGAAATGTGCAATTGGACTGGGAATCCACCCGGAACTCTCAGGCAGTCCAATCTGATATTTCGGATTTCGGATTTGAGATGCAGGATTCGTCCAATTTCAAAATTTCCCCAGTTTTTGGGTTCCGCTGTTATTCGTATCGCAGCGCCTCTATAGGGCTCACCTGGCTTGCGCGGCGCGCCGGGATCCAGATAGCCAGAAGGGCAACAACGCCCAAGACGATCGGTACCGAGATAAAGACGGCCGGGTCCCAGGGCTGAACGCTAAACAGGAATCTTGTGATGAACTGCGTAAGGCTGAACGCAAATGAGACGCCGAGCACTATTCCAATTATGGTCAGAGTCATTCCGTGCAGTACGACCATATTCTTGACCCGGCTGGCCTCGGCGCCCAGGGCGAGACGGATTCCGATCTCCGGCGTGCGCTGCTCCACGGAGTAAGCCATCAGGCCGTAGATACCGACTGCCGCGAGCAGAAGCGCGGCGCATGCAAATATAGTCATGAGCAGCATGTTGAAGCGCTGGCGGGAGGTTGACAACGACACGACATCATCCATCGTATGGATATCGGAAACCGGCAAGCCGGTGACCTGGCGGAGTTCTTCCTGAATCCTGGCACTCAGCGAATGCGGTTCGACCTTTGTCCGAATGGTCCAGGCGATTGGAGTGATCCGGACATTCAGAGCATTGACGGCATCCGGAACCTGGGCCTGCGGGGTGTACATCCTCGGCTGCGGATTGTTATTCAGTCCGCCGTCGCGCACGTCGCCGACGATGCCCACGATCTGGCGTTCCGGCTCGTCCTTGAATTCCCGCATCATGCCCCGCCCGATAATGAGACGTGCATTGAGAGGATCATCACCCCTGATCCAATATTGTTTGGCCATGGCCTCGTTAATGATGACGACTGCAGGTGCTCTGCCATCATCCCGATCGGTGAACGCACGACCGCGCTTGATGGGAATTTTGAAGACATCGAAGTAGCCGGAGGAGACGGTCAGCCACCCGCCTCCGCCATGGAAAGGCCCCTTCCCCAGCGGCCGGCCCGCAATGATGAATGGGAGACCATAGCCGCCCTGCAGCGGGACACAACACGTTGCGGAGGCACTGACAACGCCGGGTATGGCGCGAATACGTTCCACACCTTCGCGAACGATTTGCTCGACAACCGCGGATTGCAGAAATCTCGATCCCGTCAGCGACATTCGCATGGTCAGAACGTTCGTCGCGTCGAAGCCGGGCTCGACGGAACTCAACGCAATCTGCGTGCGAATGAACAATGCCGATCCCACGAGCAGGATCACAGCGAGCGCAATCTCGGTGACGACCAGCAGCGAGCGAATCTTGTTATGTCGAAGGCCGGTGCCCGAGCGTCCGCCGCTCTCTTTGAGACTTGCGTTCAGGTCGGCGCGCGAACCCTGAAGCGCGGGAATCAGGCCAAACAGGATTCCTGTCCCGAGCGAGACAAGCACGGTAAAACCGACGACCCGCCAGTCCAGGCCCACCATCACGCCGTTTTCTCCAACCCGGGGAAGACCCGCGGTGTTGACAGACAGCAGCGCGCGAATGCCCACAACACCAAGGACCAGTCCCAGGGCACCTCCGGCCAGCGACAGCAGAATGCTCTCCGTCAGCAGCTGGCGCATGATCCGTCCCCGGCCTGCGCCCATGGCCGATCGGATGGCAATCTCGCGCTTTCTGCCGGTAGCGCGGACCAGCAGAAGGTTCGCGACATTCGCGCACGCGATCAGTAAAACGAAGCTGACAGCGCCAAGCAGGACCATGAGCGTCTGCCGCACGTTACTTACAAAGGCCTCCTGGAGAAGCTGGACGCTAAAACCATCGGTTGGACGAATACCGTTCGGGAACTTGCGCCGATACTCCTCGCCGGATGCCTGGAATTGTGCCTTGGCCTGCTCCAGTGTGACCCCGGGTTTCAGCCGGCCCGCCGCCTGAAAGTAATGGCCCTGGTCGCTGGTGTTCGGGTCGAGTTGGAACGGCACAAAGACTTCGGGTGCCGGACCGAATTCACGGATATCGAAAGTCGGGCCAACGATTCCAATCACAACATAGGGATCACCGCTCAAGGAAATGGTCTTACCTATGATTCCCGGATCGCTCGCGAAACGTCTGGTCCACAGACTGTGGCTGATCAGGGCAACCTTTTCACCATTGGGAAGATCCTCTTCTTTGCTGAATGCGCGGCCTCTCAGAATGGGCGCGCCGAAGAGTTTGAAATAATTGGAGGATACCTGCCCCGACCGGAGCTGCTCGACAAACTCGCCCCCCGTATAGTTCATGACACCAACCCTGAAAGCGGCGCCATCTTCCACGGTGGGCTGGCTCAGCCAGTGCTGGAATTTCGCTGGTGAAGCTGCCGGTCCGGCGAAACCCTGAGCCGACGTATTCATAAACATGACGAGGCGATCGGGGTCTGGAAAAGGGACCGGCTTCAAGAGGACGGTGTTGACGATGGAGAAGATTGCCGTGTTCACGCCAATGCCGAGCGCAAGGGCGGCCACCGCGGTCGCGGTGAAGGCACGGCTCTGCCCAAACATCCGTAGCGAATGCTTCAGATCCTTAAGGAAATTGTCCATGAGGTGACCTCTGGACTAAAGACGGGATATCGTCAAAAAAGGTTTCAAAAAAATTCCAGCACACGACTTTGGCAGGACCGGATGGCATCTGTAGCGGCGATCAAAGAAGACATTTCGAAATTGAACGAATCCTGCATCTCAAATCCGAAATCCGAAATATCAGGATCGGACCCGGCCTCGTTCAACGCATTACGGGGAAGGTTGCGTCCAATCGGAGATTTCGGATTTCGGATTTGAGATGCAGATTCGTCCAATTTCAAAATGTCTTCTTTGAGTGCCGTTTACACTGAATCCAGGACTTCCCGGACTTTGAGAGCGAGTTGGGTTCGCGTGAAGGGTTTCTCGAGAAGGTTTTTGGAGCCCTGGTGCACCCCGTGATGAGAGAGCACCTCGTCAGGGTAACCGGACATCAGGAGAACTTTGAGATTGGGATTTCGGTCCTGGAGGTCTGCCGCCAGGTCCACACCACTCATGTTTTGCATGACGACGTCGGAAAGAAGCAAATGGATCGGGCCGTTGTGCTGTTCGCAGATGCGAATGGCTTCTTCGGCCGAGCGGGCCCGCAGTATGGAGTAGCCATCCATTTCAAGGTTTTCACTCACCAGGGAAAGCAACGCATCCTCATCATCTACAAGAAGAATAGTTTCCGTTCCACCGGCAAAAGGTACGGGGAAGGTCTTTTTCGCTTCCGGAGCGTCCAGCACGCCTGGCAGGTAGATCTTGAACGCGGTGCCCCTGCCGAGTTCACTTTCGACTTTTGTGAATCCGCCGGCAAGCGAAACAATCTTTTCTACGGTGGATAGACCCAGACCGAATCCTCCTGCCTTCGTGGTTGTGGAAAACGGCTCGAAGAGATGAGGCATCATCTGCGGGTCGATGCCCTTACCCGTATCGGAAATCGACAGAAGAACGTAAGGGCTGAGCTTTTCGTTTTCCATGCCGCTTTCGTTGACGACAACATTCGACGTCTCTATTGTGAACGCGCCCCCCTTCGGCATGGCATCGCGCGCGTTCAAGGCTAGATTAAGAATGACCTGCTCGATCTGAACAGGATCGGCGCATACGGCGACCAGGTCTTCGGCCATGAAAGTATCCAGCCGCACGTGTTCGCCCACAAGCCGCTGAAGCCAGTCGCTCATTTTCAAAACGAGGGCATTCAGATCGAGAGGAACCGGCATGGGAATCTGCTTGCGGCTGAACGCCAGCAGTTGGCGCGTGATCACAGCCGCCCGCTCGGCCGCCTCGCTGATGAAATCGATCTCTGCGCGCATCGGATGATTGGGTGTGACTCTTCCCTTGAGAAGCTCACTGCGCCCCAGGACCACCGTCAGCAGGTTGTTGAAGTCGTGAGCCACGCCGCCGGCAAGCTTTCCAACGATCTCGTCCTGCCGGGCCTGCATCAATTCCTGTACGAGTTGTTCCCTGTCGCTGACGTCGCGGGCGATGCCCTCGATTCCAACTGGTTTCCCGTCGTCGTAAATCACCCAACTGCTGATTTCAACGAGTATCTTTCGTCCGTCTCTGGTCCTGAAGCGGACTTCGTAAACGGTAGTCGACACATCGCCGTTCAATTTCCGCTGCATCATGCGGGCGGAAAGGTGTACGTCTTCCGGAACGATGAAATCCGTGAATGGCTTGCCCACGACATCGGCAAGATCGTGTCCGCCGATCGTCAGGCCCGCACGGTTGATGCAGGTTAGCGTTCCGTCGAGATCGATCCCAAAGATGATGTCCGTCGCCCTGTCGAAGAAATCCTTTTGTTCATTCATACAAAGCCAGCAATCGTTGCTAATCTCCTATGACTTTGAAGTTTGCGATCAGAAGGGGTCTCGATGGAATTTCCGCTTCGATCGTCAGGGCTCCTGCCGGTACTCCGCTGAAACGGAACTCGCCGTGGGAATTCGTTGTTGTTGTCCGGATCTTTTCAGCTCCGGAAACCAGGCTCACTGTGGTTTCGGAAAGGAATTCGTGCGATGAACGCTGCAGGAGTTGTCCGAGAATGATCCTTTCGGCTTTTACTTTCGAAATACGCAGGTGAATGCTCAAGCCTTCCGCATGAAAGATAATCTGCTGGCTTTCTGCCGCGCCTCGAAATCCTGCCATCGTTGCGTGCGTCAGGCTGTTGTAGACGATCGTGGCGACCAGTTGTGGTTCTTTGGAACTCATGCTCGAGCCACTGATCGAGCCGATGGGGAATTCCGCGGTGGACACGCGCGGAGATTGCTGCTGCGGCCGGAGACTTCCAGTGACGTCCTCGTCATCATTTCGACCACCCTTCCTAGGCGGTGTTAACTCGTGCTTGAATCGAGGGATATATACATCAGGGGCAGTACGTCGCAAAGCCATTTTTCAACGCGGGCTAAAGCCCGCGACTACATTCAGGCCGAAGTTGATCCCAAAATGTAGTCGCGGGCTTTAGCCCGCGTTCATTTACCTTCAGTCAACGCCTGCCGCGGCGTCCCCCGGCCCACTTCCATCCATCCGCCGGCCGCTCGATCTGCTTCAGGTGCAGCTTGCGCTCCGAAGCATTGCGTGCCGGACTCCCGCTGATGACCAGGCGATCGCCGGGTTTCAACGTGTCCTTGCCTACGCTTTGCTGCGAGAGGCGGTTCGGGCTGGCCCATTCCGCGGAGAACCGCTGCATCTGGCCATTCTCGTCTTTGGCCATCACATGAACCCAGGCGTGAGGGCTGCGATATTCGAACTCGACCAGCTCGCCTTCGATGGACAGCGTCTGCTCTTCGAAGTACTGCGCCGCAAAAGAATGGTGGGCGTATACGGGAATGCCGACAAGGGCTCCTGCGACAACCAATGCAAGCAGCAAGCGTTTCACGGAGAGTCCTCCTGAAAAATGGTGTGGGCAAAGCTTAGCTCAGGAACCACAAAGACACAAAGACTTAGCCGCGAATTACGCGAATGACGCCAAATGGGCGCATCAAAGAATTCTTGACGCGCCCATTTGGCGTCATTCGCGTAATTCGCGGCTAAGTCTTTGTGTCTTTCCTAGCTGATGGGCTTTGTTTTCTCCGTCACCCTGGCCTGTCTCTCGGCCCTTTGGGCTGCGTCCTTGGCCTGCTTTTCAGTCATGGCAGGCCGCAGTTTCTGAATGGCTTCGCCTAGCGAGACAGAATTCGAGCCGGTCATCTGGGCTTTTAACTGATCGAAAGGGATATTCAGATTCTTGGAAACGTGCAGAGCGGCAATGAACTGGCCCTCATTCCTGAATCCGGCCGTTTTCAGGTTTGTGCCGGGAGGTAGCAAGTTTTCAACTTTGGCCTTGAGGGCCGGGTTGCGCTCGATGCATTCTTCGAACTTTTCGTCGTTCCTGGCCTCCTTCGCTTCGTGAGCCTGCTTGTTGTCCTTATCGGCCTTCTCGGTCTTTGCGTGCTCAGCGGGTTTGCCTGTTTGGCTTCGAGCCGCGCCTGCTGGAGCGCCCTGACCACGCCCCTTGCCCTGGGCATATGCTGTCATGCCGTTCAGATAAGCAATCACGCCAAGTGCGAAAATGAAGGTAACGAATTTTTTCATACTCTTTCTCCTTCTTCCTCTGACTTACTTTCCGAAGCGGAAGCCGACCCCGAAGAACAAGGTATCGAGTTCGTACGTGGCGCTCCGGCTGTAACCAATCTGAAAATCCACATTCGATCTGGGATTGATGCCAATCCAGCTCGAAAAACCGTGGTCATTGGCAATCTCCGCCGGTCCGACCGTTTCGGGGCTGGTTTCGAAAACGCGATTCTTCCCCTTTCCCTGACCGGAGGAGTTCGACGAACCTGGCGTTGAGGTGGCCTGGTGTTTGAGAACTTTACTGAAGATTTTTTGTTGTCCCGATGCCCTCACACCATAGGCAGACCCGCCGAGATCAACGAATCGCGAGAGACTGACCGTCGCGCCACCTTCAAAGTGGCCCACGAGGCCGAGGGAGCTGAACGGTCTGACAAAGAACGAAGTATCTGAAATCGTGTTGGCAACGCCGACGCTCCCAAATGGCGTTACCGCGGAAAACTTGCGGCTGAAACTGTTCGTCCAGTCTACCGTTGCGCGTCCGGTGCTGAATCCTTTGTCTTTGTTCCCGGTCGGGGCCGTGAACACAAGATTAGAGGCGAAGTCCACGGCGGGATTATCGACTCGCAGGCGAAATCCAACATAGGCATTGCCGATTCCGTTAACAAAGCCGGCACTGGAAATCGTGCTTGTTGAAGATTCGTTTACAAAGTAAACAGGCAATCCCGCGTATGTCTGAAAGTAGCGGTTGAAGCGGTAGTCGAGCGAGGGGTCGGCCTTCAGAACGACACCCGAAGAGTTCGAGCTGCCTGAAAAGCGCGCGGCGAAGTTCCATCCCCTGTCGTCCTCTGCCTGCAGCGGCAAGGCAAATCCAACGGCAGCGAGAATGGCACACAAACGTCCTAGATTTATCCCTCTCACACTGTTGTCCCCTTAATTTGCTGGCTTAAGCGCAGCGCCTAAGCCAAATGATCATGTATTTCGTTTTAATCACGAGGACAACAAGCTATCAAGCCCTAAACAGGCCGAGCGCGTAAGCTCTTCCAGTTAAGGCTCTTGGATCCCGACGTAATCGACCGCCGGTACGTTCAGGCCTTTACTTTTCCCGCCACCAGCAGGCCTGCGCCGGCCAATATCATCACGGCGCTGATGATTGGCGACACCTTCT
>QHXD01000878.1 GCA_003223895.1 Acidobacteriota bacterium | reverse complement strand
GCGATGGTTTCATCTCGTAAGACCTTACTTGTCATGACTCATGCGCTCCTGCTATTGCTTTCGGCGTTCTCGTGGGCGCAGCAAGAGCCATCCGGATACCCGCAGCAATTCGAAGGCGACTGGAACGTGCCCGATTTCACGTTCCATTCCGGCGAGAAACTTGCGCAATTGCGCCTCCATTACATCACTCTTGGCTCGCCGGAACGCGATGCGGCAGGCCACGTCCGCAATGCGGTCCTCATCCTGCATGGGACGGGAGGCACGGGCCGCGCTTTTCTGGCCGCCGAGTTCGGCGCAGAGCTATTCGGCAAAAGCCAGCCACTGGATGCAACCCGTTACTACATCATTCTTCCTGATGCGATCGGGACCGGCAAATCCAGCAAGCCCAGCGACGGTCTGCGGATGAAGTTCCCGCACTACCGCTATGACGATATGGTGCGCGCGCAATATCTCGTGGTCCACGACGGCCTGAAAGTAGACCACCTGCGCCTGGTCATGGGTACTTCCCAGGGTGGAATGCATACCTGGCTCTGGGGAGTAACCTATCCCGATTTCATGGATACGCTGATGCCCATGGCCAGCGCCCCGGTGGAAATCGCCGGACGCAATCGCATGACGCGGACCATGGCCATCGAGGCCATTAAGAATGATCCCGACTGGAAGAACGGCGAATACAACACACAGCCACGCGGTCTGATCGCCGCACGCAACATTCGTTCGATCATGACGGGCAGCGCCTTGCAATATCAGAAGGAAAATCCGACAGCGGAGAAGGCCGATGCAGCACTCGAGGCGATGGCAAAAGCGGCTTTGCGAGGCGACGCGAATGACACGATTTACCAGTATGAAGCCTCGACCGGCTACAATCCCTCGCCCATGCTCGAAGAGATCCAGGCGCCGCTGTTCGCCATCAATTCCGCCGATGATGAAATCAACCCGCCGGAGCTCGGTATCCTGGAGCGCGAGATAAAGCGCGTCAAGCGTGGCCGCTACATTCTGATCCCGCTTAGCGACCAAACCCGCGGCCACCAGACCTACAACCGCGCCGTGCTCTGGAAAAATCACCTTCTCGAGCTGCTGCACATGTCCGGACAATGAGGTTCCGTGAGCGCGGAGCTTCGGCGTCAAATTGATGAAGGAATGAAACGCACCTCGATTGGAGAAACGACCATGAAACGAAGCATCACATTTCTGGCAATTGTTCTCGCAGCGCTGGCCGCGAGTTTTGCGGCCGGTCAGCAGACGCAGTCGAATCGAGCGAATGGGCCACGGAAACAAGTGATCCAACCTCCAAATTACAAGCCGACGCCATCGCCACTGTCTCCCGCGATTCTCGTTGGCGATACGTTGTACATGTCCGGAGCGACCGGCGGGGATCCAAAGGCCGGACAGCTTGTCAAAGGAGGATTTGAGCCCGAATTCCGCCAGATCATGTCGAACCTGCAAACCTTACTGAAATCCGCAGACATGGATCTGTCGGATGTCGTGGCAGTGACTGCGTATATCGACGATATGGCAAATTTCAATCGCTTCAACGAAATTTATGGCGAATACTTCAAGACTCAACCGTTGCCTACCCGTTCGACGGTGGCAGTGAAAGAACTGGCGCGCGGCGCGCACCTTGAACTGACCATGACTGCCGTCCGGTCGAGGCGAGGAAATAGAAGGGTTACACACTATGCGCGCAGAGCGACGAGCATATTGTCGATGTAATCGTCGCGATTGGCGATCACGATCATGAGGGACCACGGCCGCAGTTGCAACAGTGTCTTCGACATGGCGGCTTCTGGCGCGGATGTGACGCCAACAACGAGTCCCGTCGTCATCACGCGCCTCTGGCTGCACGCCTCGCCGATGATCGCCGCCGCGTGCGCACGCCCGCCGGGCGTGGCTATCATGACGACGAGATCCGCCTCATCGACCTCGTCGGTAAGATTCCGGGGCTGGCCGGCGAGGTCGCTCAACCATCCCATTGAGGAAAACTCGCCGTTGACCGGGGGCACTGCGGAAAGGGCCGCTGCGGTTAAAAACGTGGTGTGCTCCCAATCGCCTCCCGCGAGCCGCCTGAGGACAGTTTCACTCGACGTATCGAGCGCAATGACCTTGATGATTCGGGAGTAGGAACTGGCCGCCTGAATGCGGAATCGCGCTTCCGCCGCCGAGTTCATGCGCGCTGATTCGCTAAGCATCGTCGCCAGACTCAGACCGACACCGGCGCCACTGTGGGGTGGGCGATCAACGCCTCGCCGGCGCCTGTCTTGAACGGCTGATCCGGCGGCAGGATGATGGACACCGAACGCACTCTCTGGTGCACCGGATCGACGCCGGGCGGCGCCACGCCTTTGTCGGTGAGAGCCTTCAGGGCAAGGATCAAGCGGCCCCGCATCATGATGATGCCGTTGTCGGTTGATACCAGCCTCTCCCTGGTGCGATCGACAATCGGCCCCATGCTTTCCTGTACCGCAGCATCCTGCATGGCAAAACCCATAACGCCGCTGAAGGTTCTGCCGGCCTTCTGAGCGGCGCGATCGATCAGGTAGTCGTTATCTTTGTTGGCGAATGGCCGATAGCTGCCGGGCTCGTGTTTGACGTGGATTCCCTGGCCGGCCCGCACCGCCGCTAACTCGACGCTGCTCAATGGACGCGTCGGGTGATACTCGTAGCTCCACGACCAGCAATGTTCATCGTCAATCGGGATCCAGAAGTGGCCGTGTAAGGAGTGGTCTCCTCGCGGCGGGATCATCGTGAAAGTCGGCATGACCCACTGTGTGATCCGCCAGTAGTAGTTGCCGTTCTCCGCATTGCGGCGTGCGCCGATGTAGAGACCGCCCGGACTGTCGACAACCTCGAACACCGGTCGCAGGTCGCCAAGGTTGTACTGGTTGCCCCTGGCCCCCTTGAAAAGCGGGTCGGTGTCGATGTCACCACGGTGCAGGAACGAGACGTGGCTG
>QHXD01000876.1:1775-2265 GCA_003223895.1 Acidobacteriota bacterium | reverse complement strand
ACCATCCAGGTCATAATCGAAAAAGAAGCAGCCAAAGCCTAGCGTCAGCAGGCTGGAGCGCCCGACCGCGGATCGGGGCGCCTCGTCCACAAACAGGCCGTTGCCTTCATTGTGATAGAGCGCCAGCATCTGATTGGCAAAGTTCGTGATCATGACGCTGGGATAACCCGAGCGGTCGTAGTCCGCCGCATCCACGCCCATGCCTGCGCGCGCGATGCCGTCTTCGCTGAATGCGATGCCCGATAGAATACCGCGCTCCGTGAAGGCTCCCTTTCCGTTGTTGATGTAAAGACGGTTCGGCTGGGTGTCGTTGGCGAGAAGCAAGTCAGGCCAAAGGTCGTTATTCGCGTCAAGGACCGCGATGCCCAGCGTTTTGGAGGTGCTGTCGAGCAAGCCGGCTTTCGACGTCACATCTTCGAATGTTCCGTTGCCCCGGTTCCGCCAAAGGCGCACCGAGGTTCCCTTGTAGGATTCCGGCGTGCAGTACGAT
>QHXD01000876.1:0-1748 GCA_003223895.1 Acidobacteriota bacterium | reverse complement strand
CCGTCTCAGGCGTCCATTGGACGTAGTTTCCGACAACCAGATCAAGGTTCCCGTCGCGATCGAAGTCCACCCATGCGGCGCTTGTACTGAATTCGCTGTGCCCCGCGAGACCTGCTTCTTTCGTGACGTCGGTGAAGACGCCATTGCTGTTCCGGAAAAGAAGACTCTGGCCGACAGCGGTGACGAACAGATCCTCCCGGCCGTCGTTGTCATAGTCTCCGGCTGCGACGCCCAGCGCGTATGCTTCAACCGCCAAACCGGCAGCACGCGTGACGTCGGTGAAGGTTCCATTGTGGTTGTTACGAAACAGATGCAGCGTCGACGTATGGTGGGGCCGGCCGGGCCAGTCCTTGCCGTTCGTGAAAAACAGATCCTGCCAGCCGTCCCCGTCATAGTCGATGAAGGCAATACCTGGACCGAGCGTCTCCGGAAGATACTTTTTGCCGAACGCGCCGGTGTAATGAGTGAACGTGATCCCCGCGTTTTTGGTGACGTCGGTGAATTGAATTGATGGCGGAGCGGTTTGACCGAGCATCGCGATTGCAGAGAGGACCGCGCAAGTTCGGACAGTCCAATTTGCGATTTCGGATTTCGGATTTGAGATGCAGGATTTGTCCAATTTCGAAATTCCCAATCTCATTTCAATCTAGCGGAAACGTGTTCGTGTATCGCCTGCCGTTCGTTGTTATCTTCCGGATGGCTGATCCGGTACGGCCCCGTGACGGCCTGCGCGGACTCATCCGCCTTGAAGCGCAAATACCGCTTCTGATGCTCTTCCGCGCGATCTTGTTGTCCGAGCCCGTTGTAGCAAAGCATCAGGTTGTAATGAGCCTGCAAGTCCTCCGGGTCAATCGTCAAGACGTATTGGAACTCCCGGATCGCGTCCGCATATTTCTTCTGCAAAAACAAAATGCGTCCTGCATCGTTGCGGACGACCCGGTCCTGAGGATATTGCGCGATGACTTCACGCAAATGGAGGAGCGCGTTGTCATATCGGCCCTCGGCTCGAAGAACGCGCGAATAGAAAAAATGGGCTCGCGCCAGATTTGGAGACAGCGTGATCGCTTTGTCGAGCGCGGCTCGCGCGCCATCGAGATCGCCTTCTTGAACGCGAGCGCGTCCGATGTTGACGAAGCCGTCAGGGTTTTTCGGATCGGCTTCGGTTGCGCGCGTGAACGCCGCCGCAGCGCCTTTTAAATCTCCTTGCAGGAGCAGGCCGATCCCGTAATCGTTCCATCGTTCCCAATCGGAGGATTCCAGCCTCGTCAGCGCCTGTGTCTTCCCGGGCCTGGCCGGATCGACTGTTAGTGTCGCGCCGCTTTCCGCGAGCGTGACGATAGGCAAGTCGGGAATGGATTTGATCTGTCCTGAAACTTTGGACGTGTCGCCTGTGAACACCCACGCACCGTTGTCGTAGTCTTTCGTGGCAGCCGGCGTCCCCGGCGCGCGCTCGCCAGCGAATGCGAATTGCGTGTTCCACCACGCGAACTTCCGGTAATGCAGGCGCGCTTTGAGATTGATCCGCCCGCTGGCATCCTTGGGAATGGTCATGCGGTAGTGGACGGTGTCCGCCGCCCCGGGCGGTATAAGACGGACGTAGGCAAGTGAGCGTGTGGCCCAGGCATTCCGTTTGTTGATGGGATTGCCGTTGCCGTCGAGTTGCAGGGAGCGGTAGAAGTGAGCACCTTTTTCGACGGGACCCTTTCCACCGTCTTCGACCATGCCGCTCCAGAAGATGACGCGGCCGG
>QHXD01000877.1:6242-8052 GCA_003223895.1 Acidobacteriota bacterium | reverse complement strand
AACGAACTCTTCAAGAATCGAAGCACCGCGGTCGCCGTACAGGACACGGAACGCCAGATCTGGGAAGAAATCCAGAAGGTCTTCACAGGCGTGTCGCTGTTGCGCGAGATGAGTCCGCGCTCGCGCGACCTGATCAGCTCATTCGGCGAGCGGCTGATCATTCCGATCTTTGCCCGCTATCTCAAGGATCTTGGAATGGAAGCCGAGGCGGTGGACGCGCGCGAGATCATCATCACGAGTGAAGAGTCCGAATTCCTTCTCGTGGACTTCGACGAGACGAGGAAGCGCTGCCAGAAGCTGGCGAAGATGGCAAAGTCCGGGATCGTGCCCGTTGTTACAGGATTCATCTGCTCAACGCCGTCGGGCGTCACGACCACACTGGGACGGGGCGGATCGGATTATTCGGCCTCCATCATTGGAAGTTGCCTGAAAGCCGAAGAAATTCAGATCTGGACGGATGTGAACGGCGTCATGACCGCCGACCCACGCCTCGTGCCCAACGCCCGGGTGCTCGAGCGGGTTTCTTACAAGGAAGCCGCCGAGATGTCTTATTTCGGCGCAAAGGTGCTGCATCCTCAAACCATCATGCCGGCTGTCGATGAGAACATTCCCATCCGCATCAAAAACACATTTGCTCCGGACATGCCCGGCACGCTGATCAGCGCCGAAACGCCGGTCCATCAATACAGCGTGAAGACGGTGACGTCGATTACGGGAATGACGCTGGTTTCCGTGGAGGGACGCGGCATGATCGGCGTCCCCGGCGTTGCCGGCCGCGTGTTCACAACGACAGCGCGAAACCGAATCAGCGTTCTGATGTTTTCCCAGGGTTCTTCGGAGCAGCACATTTCACTGGTCGTGAATCGGAATGACGGCGAAAACACCGTCAAGGCGCTGCGGCGCGAATTTGAAGTGGAGATCGATCGGCGGCGCATCGACCGCATATCGAGCGTTACGGATATAGCAATCATTGCCCTTGTGGGTGAGGGAATGAAAGGTGCGCCGGGCGTTGCGGCCCGAGCTTTTGGGGTTCTGGGTACCGCCAACGTAAATATACTGATGATCGCGCAGGGGTCCTCGGAATTGAATCTGTCCATTGTCGTCCGCCAGAAGGATGCGCCGCGCACTGTCCAATTGATTCATGAAGCGTTCGAACTGGCGTCCTGAGTTTCCCAAAATCACTATTCACTGATGGCCAATGCCCAATGACTAATGAACTTGAGGATTGAGGATTGAGAAATGAAGATGAAATTTGTCAATTCTCATTTCTCAATCCTCAATCCTCAAGTTCATTAGTCATTGGGCATTGGACATCAGTAATCAGTAATTTGAGGGCATTGGGCCTTCACTTGCTCCGGAAAAAGCGATGCACGCGTTCTTTCGTTCGATCTTCGGCCTTTTCCTGTCACCAATGGGTGTCCTGGTCCTCGCCATGCTCGATTCCACCATGGTCTTTTTCCTGCCCGGGGCCATCGATACCGCCGTGATTGTGATGTCCGCCCGACATTCTGACATGTTCTGGGTTTACCCCCTTCTTGCGATGACCGGGTCGGTCGCCGGCGCCATGATCACATTCGAACTGGGCCACAAAATGGGTGAAGCCGGGTTGAAGCGTTGGATTCCGGAGCGCAAGCTGAAAACGGTCCGGAACAAGATCGACCACCACGGCGTGATAGCCCTCGGCATGACCGCCGTGTTGCCCCCGCCATTCCCTCTGACACCCTTCGTTCTCACCAGCGGTGCTCTTGGACTCGACAAGAAGAAATTCTTCCTGACACTCGCAGCCATGCGTTTCCTGCGTTTCGGAACC
>QHXD01000877.1:3453-6077 GCA_003223895.1 Acidobacteriota bacterium | reverse complement strand
GACCTACGGATTCGTAGTCCGTCGCTCTATCCATCTGAGCTACGGGCGCACAAGCTGGAGCCAGCTTTACCGCGAATCGCCGGAGATGGCGATCACGGTCAAGCTGGCGGCAGCTTGTTAGTATGTCATGTGAAAAATGTGGTTACAAGATGCGGAGGAGGCGTCTGGCTTCCTCGAGGAGTTTGTCGAGGTCGATCGGTTTGGGCATGAAGACGTCGGCGCCAGCCTCGAGAATTTCCTTTTCAGTCTCGGCCTGGCCGCTGATTGCGATGATCGCGGTGCTGTTGCTGTGGTTGGCTTTGATTCGGCGGCAGACTTCGATGCCGTCAACGCCGGGAATCATGATGTCCAGGATCAGGAGGTCCGGTTTCACGCGGCCGACCTCGATGAGAGCTGTAATGCCGTCGGAGGCCGTGGCGATCTGGTATGCCCCCTGCCGTTCGAAGAAGGTTCGCATAATCTGAGCGATTTCCTCTTCGTCTTCGACGATTAGCATGTTGAACTTTCCCTCGACCAGCGCGGGCGGCGTCGGGATCTGGTGTTTGCGAAGAAAGGCCAAAAGGTCCTCGCGCCGGATGCGCCGGTGCCCTCCGGGCGTCCGATACGACGACAACAAGTCCTGTTCGATCCATAAAGATGCTCTTGGCTTTAGACTCATCACTCATGCTTCCTGACTTACTCATGCTTCCTGCCTTACTGATGCTTCCTGCTCTAATCATACTTCCTGCCTTATCGGTGCTTCATGCCGGTAATTTGACTCTTACTTTATATCGGATAAATGCAGCAATATCGTTAGATAATTTTAAGTTCGAATTTAGCCGGAACTTCTTTATCCCAGTTCGTCCAAGAACCGCAATGGAAATAAGCATCCGAGAATGGCGGCGTGAGGATCTCCCCGGTATCCAGGTGTCATGGCTGGACTTCTGCCGCAGTGCCGCTCGTTCGGACATGCGCCTCAAAGCCGACTCCGGACCGGCCATGATGGCCTGGCTGGCATCCCGCTTCAAAGACCATGGAACGCTGGGGTTTATAGCAGAAACTATGGAAGCGCAGGCCGGTTTTCTGATCGGGCGGGTCGGTCACTGGGAATCCGTTCCGCCCGTTGTCGAGCCCCGAAAGATGGGAATTATCGATGCCGTCTATGTAAATGAGCGGTTTCGCCGCCAGGGAGTCGGCCGCCGTCTTCTTGAGCGCTCGCTCGAAGTCATGCGGGAGCGCGAAGCTATGGCGGTCGAGACAATATACGATGCATGGAGCGAGCCGTCATCGGAGCTCTGGCACCGCGCGGGCTTTGCGCCGTGGATGGTGCATGCCTACAAGATGCTATAGAATCGAACATTTGGGAGTCAGGCGTGAAAATCATCAGCTGCATTAAGCCCGTTCCGGATTCCGCTTCGCGTCTCATCATTAATGAGGCGAAGACGTGGATCAAAGATCAGGACCTCACATTCGTCGCCAGCGAAGCCGATAACTACGCGCTCGAGGAAGCCCTCCGGTTGAAAGAGAAGCATTCAGGAGACGTCGTGGTCCTTTCGATGGGTGGCGAAGAGGCAGCCAGAGTGCTGCGCTCCGGCCTTGCCATGGGCGCCGATCGGGCGATCCATCTGCTCGATCCAAAATTCAAAGGCGCCGACGAATTCGCGGCGGCCGCCACCCTGGCCAAAGTCATCGCGAAAGACGGCGGCGCCGACCTCGTTCTCACCGGCGTTCAATCCGACGATCTCGGGACCGGTATGACGGGAACCATGCTGGCCGAGTTTCTGGGCTGGGCCCACGCTACAGTCGTCGTCGGCGTTGAAGCGAATCCTGGCGCAAAATCGCTCAAGGTGCGGCGCGAATTGGAAGGCGGAATCAACGAATCCGTCGAACTTCCGATGCCTGCCGTTCTTACAGTTCAGTTCGGAATCAATCAACCGCGATACGCTTCGCTCAAAGGCATCATGGCCGCGAAGAAAAAAGAATTCAAAGCCGTAACGGCCGCCGATCTCGGATTGGCAGACGACGCGGTAGGAAAGGCCGGCGCCATGTACGAAGTTCGAGAGATTCTCATTCCGGCAAGGAAGAGCCGCGTGGAAATGATCAGCGGCACTCCGGAAGAAGAAGCCGCAAGCCTGGTGGAAAAGCTGAGAAAAGAAGCAAAGGTACTGTAATGATCTTCGTCATAACCGAACACAAAGACAACAAGCTCAAGCCGATTACCTCCGAACTGCTCGTCTTTGCGCAGCGCGTGGGCCGCGATTTTGGCCAGCCCGTAACGGCGGTCGTTCTCGGGTCGTCTATAGCAAGTCTTGCTGACGAGCTCAAGACTCGAAAAATCGATCGCGTGATCACTGCCGAACACGCCGATCTCGGCGAATACAACCCCGACTCGTACGTGGAAGTCCTGAAGTCGATTCTCGAAAAAGAGAAGCCGTTCCTGGTTTTGATCGGCCACACGACTCAGGGAATGGACTTCGCGCCGCGTCTTTCCGTCCGTTTGCGGCGGCCGCTCATCGCCGGCTGCGTTGAGTATGAGAAGCAGGCCGACCGACTGATCTTGACCCGCCAGGTTTTCAACGCAAAGATGAACATGAAAACGTCGCCGCGCGGCGAGCCGCCTTATTTCGCAACGGCGTCACCGGGGG
>QHXD01000877.1:1444-3428 GCA_003223895.1 Acidobacteriota bacterium | reverse complement strand
TCCCGTCCAGCTTTCCGGCGGAACCAGGCGCAAGCTTCTCGAGCGAGTGGAAGCCCCCAAAGGGAAAGCGGACCTCACTTCGGCGCCGATCATCGTGTCAGGCGGCCGCGGGCTGAAACAAAAAGAAAACTTCAGCCTGGTTTTTGAGCTGGCCGAGGCTATTGGCGGATCGGTGGGCGCGTCCCGTCCCGTCGTTGACGCGGAATGGCTGCCGCGCGAGTACCAGGTCGGCAGCTCCGGACAGACCGTGTCCCCGCGTTTGTACATTGCCGTCGGCATTTCCGGCGCGATTCAGCATCTGGTCGGAATGCAGACGTCCCGGTGCATCGTTGCGATCAACAAGGACCCCGAGGCTCCGATATTCAAAGTCGCACATTACGGCATAGTCGATGACCTGTTCAAAGTGGTCCCTGCATTAACAAAAATTTTCAAGGACCTGAAGCAGGCATAAGTAAGCATAAGCATTGACTGTGCCTACATTTCCATATAACATCCGGGCGGAGTTCTGACCACGCTTTACCAGTTCTCTTAAGGAGGATGAAATGCGCAAGGTTTCAATCTTGATCGGGATTTGCCTGCTCGCCGGCGTGGCGCTGACCCTATGGGCGCAGGCCGTCGAGGAGCAATTATCCCCGGTCATGAAGCAAGTCGCCCCAACAGCGGCTAGCCTCAGAATGAATTTGACGGCGAAAGACGCCAGTGCCGCTGCAAATGACGCCCAAAAGCTCGGGGAACTCTTCACCCAGGCTCAGGGAATCTTCAAAGCTGCAAAGGTTGGAGATGCTGCCAAAGTAGCTAAGGGTAACGCTGCCGAGGCCCAGGAAACGTTGGCCGCAATAAAGGCCGGTGATTGGGATGCCGCCACGGCGAAGGCCGGAGCAATCCAGAGAACCTGCAAAGGCTGCCACGACGTCCATCGGGAAGAAGTCTCCCCCGGTTCCAAGACCTATAAATTCAAACCGTAAGAATCAAGCATTTTCAGGTAGCGGCGGGCCTCAAAAACTCGCCGCTACAATTTATTGGAATTTTTTTTCAAATTGGTGTAACTTTTTCAGCGTTCCAAGTGTCTATAGTAGTGTATGTAGATTTCCTCCACCATCCCACCTTCCCCCGCGGCGTAAGCCGCGGGGATTTTTTTTGCTCGAAGCAGATATTATTGTAAAAACATGAGTGGCGTAATTTTGACTCTGCTGACTCTGCTGTTGGCTGCAGACGGCCCGTTGTATGACGATCGTACTGCAGATGGCCTGATTCGGCAGGCAACCGAATCCAGCTACAACATGCACCTGGACCAGGCCCGCGCTGCCGCTCGCGATCTTCAAACGAAATTCCCGGACCATCCTGCCGGCTACACGATCATGGCTGAAACTTATTGGTGGGAAGCTCAAAGTGATCCGCACAATAAAACCATCGAGGACGCGTACTACCGGGCTCAGGAGATTGCCGTACAAAAAGCCGAAGCTGCGCTGAAGACCGGTAAATATACGAAGTTCGAAATTCTCGCTTATCTCGCATCGGCGCACGGTAGTTACGCCCGCTTTCAGGTCACGCAGAAAGATGCCTAGTTCAGTGCCCTGAGGGCCGGACTGCGCGCGCACAAGTACGCTGAACAGGTCTACGAACTGGACAAGAACTATTACGACATTTATGTCGGTCTGGGTGCCTTCAATTTCTTTACCGGATCGCTGCCCGCAGTGATCAAACCGTTCGCCTTCATTATTGGAGCCCGCGGCGACAGGGAACTGGGTTTACAGCAGCTCCACACGGCGATGGAGAAAGCGCGATATTCGCGCACTGAAGCGCGCATCGTGTATTACACGGCAATGCTCGAGGATAAGCAGTACGGCGTGGCCCTTTCGACCCTGGACAAACTGATAGCGGATTACCAGGACAATCAGGACCTCTATGTGTGGGCCACCGAGCTGTTCCGGGAGCAGAAAAACAATCTGGAAGGCGCGGAGTATTTCGAGCGCGTGTATGAAAG
>QHXD01000877.1:0-1429 GCA_003223895.1 Acidobacteriota bacterium | reverse complement strand
ATGGCGAAATACGCGCTTTTGGAACGAGCGACGCTGCAGCTCGCGCATAACCGAAAGAGCGACGCGATGGCGACGGTGCAGAGGATCAAGGGTATTCCGGTGTCGGATCGCCTGCTGTCGAATAAAGTCGAGGCGCTGGAGAAAGAGATAGGCAAGGGGTGAGTCTAATTTTCAGATAATCCTCATCCTTCTCCCGACTCTCTCAAACGCAGATAACGCACGATCGAGCATTTGCTGGTCCAGCGCTGCCGAAATCTGCGCGCGGAGCCGGGCCTCGCCCTTCGGGACGACCGGATACCACAGGCCCTTGATGTAAACGCCCTCTTCCAGCAGCGAGTTGCTCATATCCATCGCTACCGCCGCTTCACCCAGCATGATGGGCACGATCGGATGAGTGCCCTCCAGAATCTTGAATCCCAACTGCTGGATGTGCTTCCGGAAGTATGCGGTGTTCGTGTGGAGGCGTTCGATGAGACTCCGGTCCTGCTGGAGAATGGTGAACGCTTCGATTGCAGCCATCACGATGGATGGAGGCAGCGAGTTGGAAAATGTGTAAGGCCGCGACTTCTGCCGCAGGAATGAAATCAGGTCCTTCCTGCCCGTGATATATCCGCCGGCCGCCCCGCCCATGGCTTTTCCAAGCGTACCGCTGAGGACATCGACTTTTCCGTGAACGCCCAGTGCTTCGGGCGTTCCGCGCCCGCTGTCGCCGACTACACCAATCGCGTGGGAATCATCCACAAACAGCAGGCGCTCGTATTTCCTGGCTGTGTCAATCAGCGCCGGCAGCGGCGCGAGATCTCCTTCCATGCTGAAGACGCCGTCGGTCGCGATGATGCCGAAGCGATAGCCGGAGGCGCGGTCGGCCTCGAGCATCCGTTGAAGGTCGTTGACATCTGCGTGTTCGTAGACCTTGCGGTGCACGACCTCGAAGCGGCAGAGGCGCGTTCCGTCGATGATGCTTGCGTGATTCAGCCTGTCGCTGTAGATGACGTCGTGGTAAAGCTCCGAGCCGAGCTTCTCGTTCACGATCGCAGCGAAGAAACTCGGTCCCGAGAAACTGAGCGATCTTCTCTTCAAGCTCGCGGTGAAGGGTAAGAGTTCCGCAGAGGAAACGCACCGAGGACACGCCAAAGCCGTATTCGCGAACGCCCCGGATTGCCGCTTCCTTGATGCGAGGATCGGATGCCAGCCCAAGGTAGTTGTTCGAGGCGAGCATGACTACAGGTTTGCCGGCCACGCGTACCACGGCCCCCTGTTCGGACTCGATAAGCGTTTCCTTCTTAAACGTCTTCGTGTCTTCAAGACGTTGCAGTTCCTGCCGAATGGAATCAATCAGGTTCATGGGTTTAGGCCTGGGTATTCCCCTCCTCGGAGAGCCTCGGAGAGGAGGGGTGGCTGCGCCAATCAATAAAATGCTGCGAAGCCA
>QHXD01000031.1:8388-20704 GCA_003223895.1 Acidobacteriota bacterium | reverse complement strand
CGCGGCGGTGGCGATGCCGCGGACGACGACGGCTCCGGCTGTGCAGTCGTGCTCGAATTGGCCCGGGTTCTGGGAATGTCCGACGTCCAGACGAATCGCTCCGTGAGATTCATTTTCTGGAACAACGAGGAATTCGGGATGGACGGCAGCGGGACCTATGCGCTCGAACGCGCACCGCTTCAGGGCACTGCAGCCGAACCGAAATGGCTTGGCGTCATCCAGCACGACATGATGATGTTCGACCACGGCATGCCTCCCGGACCGAAACAGAGCCGGGACGCGGACATCGACATTGAGTATCAAAAGAACTCCCGGATGGCGGCCGACTCCGCAAAACTGGCGGCGACGCTTCGCGCCGCGAACCGAACGCACGCCAGGGACTATCCCGCAACGATCGGCACGGACATGGCTGGCACGGATTCGATCCGCTTCGAGGACCTGGTCGCCTCCGTCAGCGTCCGTGAAAACGAAAGGGTCATCGAGATTGTCCGCGGTTCAAACCCGAACCACCATCAACCCACCGACAAATACGAGAGCTACGCCGAGGAAGACTTTCGTTTCGGCTTCAATTCCGCACAAACAACTCTCGGCGCTCTAGGACAACTCGCCGGCATAACTCTGGCTCAGCGTCGTTAGGAAACCAGCCGCTCCGCCGCTGACGCCGCTCCGCGGCTGGGTCAGTCCCTGTACAACCTGCGCAGGACCTCGATATCACTGGCCGAAAGGCCGGAATACTTCGCAATGTCGGTCCGCGACTGCAGCTTGCTTCGATACCGCATGAAGTAATCGACGAAATCGCCGCCGAATCCGAAGAAGTACATGATGTCGGGGAAATTACGCGTATGCTGCATGCCGACGGCATGACCCAGCTCGTGTACACAAGTGAGGTATACGATCGTGTCACGGAGAAGGCCGTCTGCAACGGCGCGACTGGCCAGCGGATCGCCGAGCTGCGCCACCTGAGGCATGACGTAAACATTCGCTCCGGCTTTGCCCTTCACAAAAATGCGCTGCGTTTCGCCGAATAGTCCCTGATTCGGTGAAACCCACCGGATGACCACCAGAGCGGCATCGCGTTCTTTGGCTTCCGTGAATTTCAACTTGCCCGAACTTTCGCGCGACCACGCGTCGAGTGCCATCTTCGCCAGCTCGCGATCCGAGTCCCGGTAGCCGGGTACGCCTTTACCATCCTCTATGAAAAAGGTGATGGGTTCGCGAGAGTCGAGCTGTTGCAGGAACGTGGCTGCCATCAACATAGTAAGCGTCGCGAGATTAAGCATCTTTCAAGAGCTCCTTTGCGGTGAGGAGAGCGTAGAACGGATATTTCTTCGAGATGAGCTCCGTGCCTCCCTCTTCGCGATCGACCACGCAGAATGCCGCCACCACCAGGTAACCCGCCTGCTCGGCTTTCTCCGCTGCCTTGAGGATGGAATCTCCGGTCGTGCAGACATCATCGACGACGATCACACGCGAGCCCGCTTTGCCGTCATAGCCTTCGATGAATTTCTGCGTCCCGTGAGTCTTGGTTTCTTTTCGTACGATAAACGCCGGCACCGGCCGCCCATCAAGGCCGCTCACCACGGCCACCGCGGTTGCAATGGGATCCGCGCCCATCGTGAGTCCGCCGATGGCGTCGGCCTCAATGTTGTGCTTCTGAAGATTCTGTAGGATCAGGCGTGCGATAAGCAGCGCTCCACGCGGATCCAGTGTCGTGGTTCTGCAATCGAGGTAATAGGAACTCTTCTTTCCGGACGTTAGCGTGAAATCCCCAATTCGAAGCGACTTCTTGCGGATGATGTCCCGCAATTCTCGAAGTTGATCGTCCATGCCGGGGATTCTATCAGAAGCTGCCGCTGGCTCCTCCACCCCCCGAGCGGCCACCACCCAATTCGGGCTTCGTTGGAGCTGACGACGCCGCCGGAATACCGGGCTGGACAATGGCCGAAGCTGCGCTGACGACTGCCAGCGCGCGTCGCTCCGCGGTGAGCAGGCTTAACGGCGTGAAACCGTAGCGCTGGCCTTCGGGTCCTTTCGATAGCCAGCGCCGAATCATGATGGCGGCGGCCATCAGGAAGACGCCAAACAGGATCGGGTCCCAGGGCTGGCGGGGCAAATCAAGGTACGACTTGTTCGTCGCGATGGTGACCAGCGCCATAGCCAGATTGACATCCAGCAGCAAACGATCTCGATCGCGCAGAGCCATAAGGAGACCGATGATCGGAAGAAGCCAGATGAGTGCGTACGTGGACCAATAAAACCATCCCCCGATCCTGCCGAAAGAAATCTGGAGATTCAAATTGAAATAGAGGCCGGCCCAGGCGGCGGCCTGAATCATTCCGTATTCGTCGCCGGGGAACTCGTCGCCATGAAGGAGATGTTTTGCGCGGGCGGTTGCAAAAACGAGTACGAGGATCCCGGCGGCGGCCGCCCTTTGCATCTCCGGCGACAGAGATGTGTGAAAGGGAATCAGGGCGGCGCAAACGATGGCTGCCAGCGCCGCGTAGATGTAGCCAAAGCGGCGATAGATTGCAAAAGCACACGGGGCGGCAACGATCAGGCCTGCAAGGACCTGCGACTCGCCCGGCCGGCCGTTTCGAACCCTGGATGCCATGAACACGGCGCTGACGGTGAGTAAAGCAACTGCCGCCACCGCAAATCCCTCTTCCACACCAAAGCGGTACAAACGAAAACGCGCGGTCAGATATTCGGCGAGGCCAAGACATGCCAGCGACGCGATAGCTGTGAGCATCGCGATGTTCTCGTCATCCTTCATACCAGACAACGTGATGATCAGCAGCACGGACGCGGCCACGATGAGTAGTGCGAACAAGAAGAGGACTAACCGTAGAAACAGATTCGTCCGGCGCAAGTCCACACGGAGGTCGGCTTCCAGGTGTGCCATTTGCGCAGCAGCCAGAAGACCGGAACGAGTCCATTCGCGGACAAGACTCCTGGAGCGGATTCGTTCTTCATCAGCCGGATCGTATCGTCTCATTCTTCGCGGCCAAACCGCCGGGCCAGCAAAACCATTGCGAGGACCACCAGAGATCCTGAAATCACGAAATACATCACGACAGGTGTCAATTCACGGAGATCATTTAGAACTTCAGCGCTGATTCCGATGTAGCTATAGATGGTTCCGTAAACTACGAATGCGAACCGGCGGAAACGCACACCTTCAATGATGGAAACCGCTGCCAACCCCAAGAGCCCGAGCAGGTACAGTTCTGTCCTGCGGCCATCAATCACTCCCGACACAAGCGATATAAAGAGGACGCTGGCGGCAAGATGAAAGTAAGTCTCCGTGAAATGCCTTTTGATGCTGCGCGTGTGGAACCATGCACCGGCGCCTGCAACCAGGAACCCGTACGCGATAGCGTACGGTCTCAGTGAGTCGCCGTAGATGAAGCCAATGCGAGAGATTCGCAGACCAAACCATCCGGCCAGACTCGAGAGTCCCAGCGAGAGAACGAAGCGGTTGTCGAAGCGATAAGCGAGAACGAAAAAGAGGACGGAGGAAAAAAGCAAATAGAAGTCCCAGTAGTCTTCGAGCAGGTGGAATCGGGTTTCCAGGTATCCGAGTTCGATTCCGAAGACGAGGCAGCCAAGGTAGAGCACGTAATCGAATGCGAGATTTGGAGATTCCACTTCGCCGGAGGAGTAGGGAGGCGCTTTCGAGAAGCAGTAGTAAAAGGAAACGCCCAGAACGAGGGTCAGCGCGGACAGAATCACGGCATCGCCAAGCGTGGCGAAATAGCTCTGCGCGACCCAGGCCAGTCCGCCGACAAATGAGAGTACGCCCAGGTACAGAAGTGCGTTCAGTTCAATGAAGACGGAGAACCGATCCTTGCGGACCAGCGGGGCGATCGTGTTGTACTGCAACTCCGTGATTGCCCCTGCGGTCTTCCAACGATCGAGACGGCCAAGGATGGTCATTCGGTTATCCTGCGGCGGATCATACAAGAGTGACGTTGGAGTGCCAGGGAAAAAGGTGGGGACAGGGTTGTGAGGGCGAAGAGTTGGGAAAAGGGTACGCGAGCTCCCCTCCTAAGTTAGGAGGGGTGGCCGCGCATCAAGAAAATATCGCGAAGCCACCTTCGTTGGCGCGGCCGGGGTGGTTCCCCAAGCCGTTTCGGATCTCGCTTCTGGAACCACCCCGTCTGCGCCGTTTTGGAACGGGATCTTTTTCTTAAGGGCACAGCCACCCCTCCTAACTTAGGAGGGGAGCCTTGCATTCCGCAACAGTCCTCAAATTTCTACGGAGGGGACATCCCATCCGGTAATCCGCGGCGTTCAGGATTTTGTTCCACCGTACCCTGAGGCTGGGCGGGCGGCGGAGCGGCGGGTCTCCTCGCTGCCTCTCTTTCTCTTTCCTTTTCTTGCTTCTGCTTCGCCTCCGCCGCGGCCTTCTCTGCCTCAGCGTGCTTGCGTTCCTCCTGCTCGCGCTTGTAGGCGAAGTAATCTCCGATCGCCCTGGTCGCGGAAACGCTAATCAATCCAACGGTGCTCCGGACGGCCTGGGAGCGGGCTGTGCGATGGTACCGGTCCGCCATGGCAAGCTTGGTTGGAAGCTGTGGATTGTCGCGATCGAGTTGCTGCGCGCGCCGATAGCGATCGAGTGCCTCCTTGTACTGCTCGTCGCGAAACAAGTCGTCTCCGGCCGCTATCAACTGCGCTGCCTGCTTGCGGTGATCCTCGATCTCCATCCTGAACTGCTCGCAAGCCATTTGCTCCAACCCCAGGCGTTGAGCGTTATCCAGCGCCATTTCTGCCGCGACAAGCTGGCCCGACTCGGTCAACGAACGAAACTGTTTCTGAAGTGTTTCCAATTCCGCGATACGGGTATTCTCCGTCTCAATGGCGGCCTTCACCTGGTAATACAGCATGCCCGGATCGTCTGCAGCGCCCGCTTCTTCAAGCACCTCGAGCGCCGCCTTGAGCAGCGCAAGCCGCTCGGGCCCTTTTGCATCCTGGAAGAGCTTTTGAGCCTGTTTTAACTTCTGAGCGCGCCACTGGACAAACTGCTGCCAGCCGCGCTCGATATCCTCTTCCGTTGTTCCGACGAGAACCCACACGAAACCGTCCTCGACGCCTGTATCCATGAAACTCGGCTGCAGCATGCGAGAGGCACGCAATCGGAAGCTCGACTCCATCGTCCGGCTTGCGGACTTCAGGTCCAAAACGGTCGTGCGATCCTGAACGGTCTTGGAGACGACAACAGGCCCGCGCGTGAGCAGGTCGTCCATTGCTTTCAGAAAGGCCGACTGGTGGCTGCGGTCCGGATTGTCACGGATCCTTTCGACACCGTAGCCGCAGATCAGTCCCGGAGGGACCGGCGTTGGCGGCGTAAGTTGAACCGACCGAACGCCGGTGCACGAGGAGACCAGTAGAGCAGTAACAATAAGTCCAGCCCTGACTGACATACTTACCTCCGGAGAGTTCGAACCGGTTAGCGTCTCTTTCTCGCCGCGTAGTTCTGAGCCTGTGCCTTGGTCATTTGCTGTTCGTGGAAGAGCGCCAGAGATTGCACGTCTGCGTTGACCGCGCCGGCTCCGGCAATTTGTTTGGTGGGTGACTCACGAATGGGTTTGTCGATCAGGTTTTGGCTGAGCTCGATCAGCTTGCTCATCATGTATTCGTCAACTTCGCTTTTGGCCTGAGTGCGCGCCATCTCCTGAGCGATACGAAGATCTGCATGCCTGGCCAGCCCCATTCCTTCGTAGGAAGCAACGGGAATCGGTTCGAAGGGATACAGAACCGCGGTGGGTTCCAGGGCTGGATTGTTGACGGCCACCTTCTTTCCGCAGCCCAGCAACACGACCGCAAAAAGAACGCTAATCGAAACGACGCGCGATCTCATACAGGAGAAGAAGCCAGAAGCCAAGAAGCCAGAATGCGGGCACACTCCCATTCTGGCTTCCTTGGCTTCTGGCTTCTTCCCTTTTTACAGGCGCGGATGGCGTTCGTACCAGCTATTCGCCTGTTCATAGGCATAAGCGAGCCGAAGAAGGCCCGCTTCATCGAACGCGGAGCCAACGAACTGAAGACCTAATGGCAGGTTATCGGTCGTGAATCCGCAGGGAACCGAAATAGCAGGTAAACCGGAAATATTGCTGAACGCGCTGCTGCCGCCTTTGCTGCTTATCGTGGCTCCGCTGGTGAGGGCATTCATAAGAGGCGGATCCGCGGGACCTGCCGCACTGTTCTGGCTCGGTGCGACAAGCGCGGCGTAGCGCCCAAGCAAATTCCTGGCGTATTCGCAGATCTCGACGCGGATACGTTGCATCTTCAAGTAATCCATCGCCGGCAGCAAGCGTGCTACGGTAAAGTCCGTGGCGCGCTGTTTGTTGATCAACATCTCGATCCTGCCGGACTTCCAGAGCGGCTCGAAAACACAGGCTGCTTCCACATTCATCGTAAAGCGAGCAATATCCTGGTACGGATATTCCTCGAGATCGATTTCCTCCAGAATTGCGCCCTGCGATTCGAGCACCCGCAGCGCGTTTCTGAAGATCATCGACACTTCGGGATCGTTCACCGAATTGAATTCTTCACGAAGGATGCCGATCTTCTTGCCCTTGATCGGGGATTGAGCGGAAAACCTGAAGGGTGCATCGACGCTCGTCGGATCCAGTGGATCGGTGCCCAAGATTTGCTCGAAAACCATGGCGCAGTCTTCGACAGTGCGGCACATGGGACCCACTTTGTCCATGGTCCAGCTCAAGGCCATTACGCCGTATCGGCTGACTCGTCCATAGGTCGGACGGAGCCCAACGACGCCGTTGACCGAGGACGGAGAAATGATGGAACCGAGTGTTTCGGTGCCGATGGAGAAACCCACCATACCCGCCGCCGTCGCCGAGCCGGGACCGGCCGAAGAGCCGCTGCTCGACTTGGTGGAGTCCCAGGCACACCGCGTTGTGCCGCCAAACCAGCGGGCGCCGCTCGCAAGTTCGCCCACAGCCAGTTTCGCCATCAATACGCTGCCGGCGTCCTGAAGTTTTCGAACAACAGTCGCATCGTACCCGAAGACCTGGCCCTCATACGCCGGGCAACCCCACTGGGTCGGAATACCCTTCGTAGCGAACAGATCCTTCGCTCCCCACGGGATGCCATGAAGCGGGCTTCGAAACTTGCCCTTCATCATTTCCGCTTCCGCCGCCCGTGCCTGCGACATCGCGAGCTCTTCCGTGAGAGTCACAACGGCGAATAGTGTGGGGTTGAGTTTTTGAGCTCTGGTGATATATTCCCGCGTAAGCTCAACAGGTGAGATCTGCTTCGCTCTGAGCATCCGGCCCAGTTCTGCGACCGATCTATATGCAGTTCCCTCGTTCATGCGCGGGAAAAGTTAACCTAAGCCAAATAAAAGGTAAAGTTATGAAATAATTTTATGGTAGAAATACTGCTTCATCCGGACAGAGAGGTATGCATGATAAATCCGCAGGTCGACGAATCTCCGGTAGATGAAGTCTCGGGAAAAATCAAGAACAAGGGACTAGCGCAGTGGGTTGAAGAAGTTACAGCCACTTGCCGGCCGGACCGGGTCCACTTGTGCGATGGCTCCGAGAAGGAATATCAGGAGATGCAGCGGCTCATGCTGCATGCCGGGACGGCCATTGCTCTCAACCTCGAGAAGCGGCCCAACAGCATCCTGGTTCGCTCGACCACTCTGGACGTCGCTCGCGTCGAAGATCAGACCTACATTTGTTCCGCTACAAAGGAAGAAGCCGGCCCCAATAACAATTGGGAGGAGCCTGCAAAGATGAGGGAGAAGCTCACGAAGCTTTTTACCGGATCAATGCAGGGCCGGACGATGTACGTCATTCCATACTGCATGGGGCCCCTGGGTTCACCGATCTCAAAGATTGGCGTGGAGATCAGCGATTCGCCCTATGTCGTCGCCAACATGCATATCATGGCTCGGGTCGGCGCGAAAGTGCTCGAAGCGCTCGGCACCGATGGAGAGTTTGTCAAAGGGCTGCACTCCGTAGGGGCACCGCTGGAACCCAATGAGCAGGATGCGGCCTGGCCCTGCAACTCCAAGTACAAGTACATTTGCCATTTTCCGGAGACGCGCGAGATTTCCTCGTTCGGTTCCGGCTACGGCGGAAACGCACTCCTTGGAAAGAAGTGCCATGCGTTGCGCATCGCGTCCGTCCAGGCTCGCGACGAAGGCTGGCTCGCTGAGCACATGCTCATCCTGAAATTGACGAGCCCCGAAGGCCAGGCCAAATACATCACCGGCGCCTTCCCTTCGGCGTGCGGCAAAACGAACCTGGCGATGCTGATTTCCACAGTGCCTGGATGGAAGGTGGAAACGATTGGTGACGACATCGCCTGGATGAAATTCGGGCCTGACGGCAGGCTATATGCCATCAATCCCGAAGCCGGTTTCTTCGGTGTGGCACCGGGCACGGGCATGAAATCCAATCCAAATGCCATGCTGACCGTCACGAAGAATTCCATTTTCACCAATTGCGCCATGACACCCGACGGCGACGTGTGGTGGGAAGGAATGACGGACGAAAAGCCGGAAGAGCTGACCGATTGGCTCCGGCGGCCATGGACACCGGCATCGCCCCGCGTGGCCGCGCATCCCAACGCCCGCTTCACAACGCCGGCCAGCCAGTGCCCGGTCATTGCCAAAGAATGGGAAGATCCCAAGGGTGTGCCGATCGACGCGATCCTGTTTGGCGGACGCCGCGCCAGCGTCGTGCCACTCGTTACCGAGTCCTTCGACTGGCAACATGGAACTTTCCTGGCCGCAACAACCAGCAGTGAAACAACGGCCGCCGCCACGGCCAAAGTCGGCCAGCTCCGGCGGGACCCCATGGCCATGCTGCCCTTCTGCGGTTACAACATGGGCGACTATTTCGCTCACTGGCTCAAGATCGGTGCCACGAGAGGAGCGAACCTGCCCAGGATCTACTACGTGAACTGGTTCAGGCGCGACGATAAAGGCAAGTTCCTCTGGCCGGGCTACGGCGAAAACAGCCGCGTGCTGAAGTGGGTCTTTGAACGGTGCAATGGTTCCGCACAGGCCGTCGAGACGCCGATCGGCCGCCTGCCTGCGCCGGGCGCACTGGATACGGAGGGCCTCGATATTTCCGGGGAAAGCCTCGCTAAGCTATTTGAAATAGACGTAAAGGGATGGCTCGCCGAGGTGCCCAAGATCAAGGACTTCTTCGCAGGGTTTGGGAGCCGCATGCCGAAAGAACTCGAGCAGGAAATCGAGAAGCTCGAGCAGCGGCTGAAGAAATAAGGGAGCCAGAAGCCAGAAGCCAGAAGCCAGAAGCCAGAAGCCAGAAGCCAGAAGCCAGAAGCCAGAAGCCAGAAGCCAGAATAAGACAATCCAATCCTAATAAGACAATCCAATCCTAATAAGACAATCCAATCCTATTCTGGCTTCTGGCTTCCCTGGCTTCTGGCTTCTTTTTAAAACAGGTCGTTCTTGTCAGGCGGCTTTGCCGGCTCGTTCGTTCTCGCCGTGATGTACGGGCCAGTAACGATGTCTTTATAACCCAACCCCGGGCCGATCATCGGGAAGACGCACGCATCCGGATCGATCATCACTTCCAGGAATGCCGGCCCGTCAAAGTGCACGAATTCCTGTAAGACGCTTTCGACACGATTCTTCTCGCTCAGGCGTTGAGCGAATTCAAAGCCATCCGCCTTCGCGGCATTGACGAAATCCTTCCGGTGCAGGAATTTCTCGGTTCCGCAGAACCGTTCGGAGAAGTACATCTTCTGCCACTGCCGCACCATGCCATCACCCTGATTGTTGAAGAGAAGAGTCTTCACTTTCAGGTTGTAATTCGTGACGGTCTCCAGCTCTCCGATGTTCATCCGCAGGCTTCCGTCACCATCGACATTGATGACAAGCTTTTCCGGACACGCAAACTGCGCGCCGATGGATGCAGGCAAACCAAAGCCCATGGTGCCCATCGAACCCGATGTCAGGAAGGATCGCGGGTTTTTATAATCGAGGTACTGTGCAGCCCACATCTGGTGCTGGCCGACACCCGTACAGATAATCGCTTCGCCCCGCGTGATCCTGTTCAGGCATTCCAGGACGTAGTGAGGCTGGATGAAATCGCATTCGCGGTCGTAGTTGAGGGGATGATTCTTCCTGAGCTCTGCAACATGGCTCAACCACGGTGAAAAATCCTTTTTGAAACCGCTGCCGGCGGCAATGAGGTCCTGGAGGCCGCTGCGCGAATCGGCGACGTGCGACCATGTGACCTGTTTCACTTTTCCGATTTCCGCCGCGTCGATGTCGATGTGGGCAATGTTCGTTGCATTGGGAGCGAACTGCTTCACGTTGCCGGCAACGCGGTCATCGAACCGTGCGCCGACAGCGATCAGGAAATCACAATCTTCAACGGCGTAGTTGGCGAACGCAGTTCCATGCATGCCCAGCATATGAAGCGACAGGGGGTGAGTTGTATCGAAGGATCCGATTCCCTGGAGCGTGGTAACAACGGGAATCTGGAAGGTCGTCGCAAACCGTTTGAGATCGCGCGCCGCATCACTCTTGATCACGCCGCCGCCGGCATAAATCAGCGGCCTCTGGCTCTTTCGCAGAATATCGAAGAATGCCGCGCTCTTGGCTTCGGGCATCTGCGAGCCGTAGAGCGCCTGCATCCTCTCGCGGTATCCGCGCAATTCCAGCAGACCTTCACCGCGGAAGGTTCCTGTCCAGTTCTGCACGTCTTTCGGTATGTCGAGGACAACCGGCCCCGGCCGATCGCTGCGGGCGATTTCAAACGCGGTTCGAACGGTCGCTTCGAGTTCTTCTGGATCCAGAACGAGGAACGTCCGCTTGGCACAGGCGCTCATGATGTTGAAAACCGGAGCTTCCTGGAATGCATCCGTGCCGATCGCGTGGCGCGGAACCTGGCCGCAAATCAGGACAATGGGAACCGAGTCGGCCATGCAGTCGCGGATAGGAGTGACGCTATTGGTCGCGCCGGGCCCGGACGTCACCATGGAGACACCGACCCTGCCGCTGGCCCGCGCATATCCCGCAGCCATGAAGCCTGCGCCTTGCTCGTTGGCGGGTACCACCAGCTCGATCGGCTTCCGGCGCTTGGATTCCTGGTCGATGTTGAAGCGTGCAAGCGCATCCCATGTGGGGAGAATCGCGCCTCCGCTGTAACCGAACATCACCTCCACGCCCTGTTCCGCAAGCACCTGAATGATCATGTCCGCGCCGGTCATGGTCTGGCCGGCGAGCGGGTGCCTGGAGGGTGATGTCAGTTCCGTTTGCAAACTCATCGATCCTCCCGAGCTCCAACCGTCGCCGGTGCAGGAGTCTGCTTCTGCTTCGGCTTTTGCAGGAAGGTCATCATGTCGCGTAGCTGTTTGCCAACCGCCTCGATCGGGTGATTCGCTTCCTCTTCACGCATACGCTTGAAGTTTGGACGCCCGGCTTCGTTTTCGGCAATCCACTGCCTGGCGAATGTTCCGTTTTGAACCTCGGCCAGGATCTTCTGCATCGTCTCGCGGACGTGCGCGTCGATGACTCTCGGCCCGCGGGTGTAGTCCCCGTATTCGGCGGTGTCGCTCACGGAGTAACGCATGTAGCCGAGGCCGCCCTGATAGAAGAGATCCACGATGAGCTTCAGCTCGTGCAGACATTCGAAGTATGCGATTTCCGGCTGATATCCGGCGTTGACGAGCGTTTCAAACGCCATCTTCACCAGCGCGCTGACGCCGCCGCACAATACGGACTGCTCGCCGAACAGGTCGCTCTCTGTTTCTTCTTTGAATGTGGTTTCGATCACGCCCGCTTTGAGGTTGCCCGTGGCCCATGAATAAGAGAGGGCATTCTCTTTCGCGTTGCCGCTCGCATCCTGATGAATGGCAAGAAGCGCGGGAACGCCGACACCTTCGACAAACAGCTCGCGCATGCGATGACCCGGGCTCTTCGGCGCAATCATCGACACGTCGACGAACGGGGGCGGCAGGACCTGGCCGAAATGAATGTTGAACCCATGAGCGAACATCAGTGTCTGACCGGGGCGAAGGTTCGGCTCAATGGACGCCTTGTAGACCTTCTTCTGAGTCTCATCCGGAATCAGAATCATGACGACGTCTGAATTCTGCGTGGCCTGTTCCACAGTGCTGACGGGAAGCCCTTCCTGTTTGGCTCGGTCGGCGGACGGGCTGCCGGCATAGGTCGCTACCGTGACGTTGACGCCGCTGTCCCTCATGTTCAGGGAATGGGCGTGTCCCTGGCTTCCGTAGCCGATGACCGCAACGCGCTTGGATTTGATCAGGCTTGGATTTCCGTGTTTTTCGTAATAGACGTTGG
>QHXD01000031.1:7856-8382 GCA_003223895.1 Acidobacteriota bacterium | reverse complement strand
TCTCCTTGTCCGTCACCTCCACCGAGATGACATCCACTTGCTTGTTGAGCTGTTTGACCATTTGATCGGCTAGCGCCGGTCCGCAGCGAGCGACCATTGTAATGCGCGACAATCCGGGCTCAGCGTCCGGAACGACCATCAACCGCTCGATGTTAAAGCCGCGGGCACTGAACAGCGCCGTTATGTTGAATAATACGCCGAAGCGGTTCTCCACCAGGATCGAGAACGTAAATGTAGGAAGCTCTTCCATCCCTGCTATCTCTAATAAAATGCGCGGTTTAAGGCAAAAATTATAGACCTACCGACCGATCGGTAGGTCATTGTAGCATGGATGCCCAAAACTGGAAAGAAGGTCTGCCGCGAATTACGCGAATGACGCCAAATGGGCGCGTCAGGGATCTTGATGCGCCCATTTGGCGTCATTCGCGTAATTCGCGGCTACGTCTTTAACCTGTGTTAATGTAACCGACCTATGTCACAGCTTCTCGAAGGAAAAACCGGACTTATCATGGGCGTCGCCAACAGG
>QHXD01000031.1:0-7846 GCA_003223895.1 Acidobacteriota bacterium | reverse complement strand
TAATGCGGGTGCGCGGCTGATCCTGACATACCAGAGCGAACGGCTTGGTGAAAATGTGCGGGAGCTGGCGCCTCAGTTGAACAATCCGATCCTGCTGCCTTGCGATGTCACCAGCGATGAGCAGATTCAGTCGCTTATGAGCCGAATCAGCGAGGAAGTGGGCCATCTCGACTTCCTGGTCCATGTGCTGGCTTACGCTCCCGGCCAGGCGCTCGAGGGCATGTACGTGAACACCGCACGCGATGACTTCAGGGTCGCGCTGGACATCAGCGCCTATTCGCTCGTCGCCGTTTCGCGCGCGGCATTGCCACTGATGAAGGACCGCAACGCCGGCATCGTGACCCTTACTTACCTGGGCAGCGAGCGCGTCATCCAGAATTACAACGTCATGGGTGTTGCCAAAGCGGCTTTGGAAGCTTCAGTCCGCTATCTTGCAAATGACCTCGGTCCGCAGGGAATTCGCGTGAATGCGATTTCCGCCGGTCCTATCAAAACGCTGGCTTCTTCGGCCGTCGGTGGAATCTCCAACATGATCAAGCTCCACACCGAACGCGCGCCTCTCCGCAAAAAGGTCGAGACGGACGAGGTCGGCGATGCCGCAGTCTTCCTTCTCAGTCCGCTGTCCCGCGCAATTACCGGCGAAGTCATTTACGTTGATGGGGGCTACAACATCCTCGGCGTGTGACATTTGCAATACACGAGGGCGGGTGGCACACGAATACCATTATCGTTTTTATCCGGGAAAAACGGTGCGCAGGAACGACCACCGGAAGGTAATTATGGTGCACAGGCGAATAGGCCGGCGGAGATCCCAGCCGGCCTATGCTGCGCTTTCGTCGCTATACAGAAACTCGGTGATACCGGATTCCTGAAAGATTGCCGTGACGGTTGCGCGCTCCTCGAAAGTCCTGGTTTCAACTGAAATCAAAATACTTTCGCCGTGCGCTTCTTCTTCATACTGGCCGTACAGGCCAACTTTCCTTAAACGTTCTGCGATCTGGCGAAGCTGTCCCTCGTCCGCCAAAAAACACGAAATTGTCATAGGCTGCAGTTCCACTTGGGAAAGTCTCACAAACGATCATTTGCAATCGGGAATCCAACCCGAAGACGAACCGAATTTCCGGGTTCCTCCGGCTCCCGCTGCGGGTCCCGCCAGTGATCAATTACCGAGACTTTCTGAACGCAGCCCACTGTGCAGGCCGGAGCGCAGGGTTTTTTCGTGAAGTATTCGCGCTCCATATCCGCGAATGTATATTGCTCGAGTGGAATTCCGGGATAGCCACGCTGTTGCGAGCAATAGTGCACCAGGCCGTTCTCGCAGATGTAGAGGTAACGGGCGCCGGCGCGGCAGCGCCATTCGTTCGTTTTGCCCTTTGCGAGGTTTTCCTGGAACCAGTTCAGGCGGCTGTAGCTATGCTTGCCGTAATTCTTGATCTCCCGGTAAACACGTTCCTCGCGGCGGTTCAGCGGCTTTACGGCCCCGGTGCCGTCATGAATGATCCCGATCGAGCAGGAGAAGCCGAGCTTCACCGCTCGATTTGTAATAATTACCGCGTCTTCAGGATTTCGGATGCCACCGCCGATAACCGAGTTGATGTTGACCGCAAATTCCGCAAAATTCGCCAGGTATTCCAGTTTCTTGTCGAGGACCTTTAGACTTTTCACCGAAACGTTGTCGGGCTGAATGTTATCGATGCTGATTTGAAGATGCTCGAGACCGGCCTCATTCAGCGCGACAATCTTTTTCGGTGTCAGCAAATATCCGTTAGTGATAATGCCGGCAATCATTCCGTGATACCGGATACGCGCAATGATCTTCTCGATCTCCGGATGCATCAGGGGCTCGCCGCCACTGATCGTGACGATGGATGTCTTGAGATACGCAAGCCGATCGATACGGCGGATCATCTCGTCGGTAGGAATAGGTGGAGAAAAATCGTCGTATTCGTTGCAATAACCGCAGGCGAGATTGCACCTGCGCGTTGGTATAATGTGGGCAAGCAGTACGTGCTTGGTGGAGGCCAACCCCCGGGCTATCATTTGAAGTTCTCGCCACCACAGCTTGAGTTGATTTGACCGCTTCATGAAGTTGAGTAAGATAACACATTCGAATTGCGAAATTCGAATTAGGAATTTATAGTCCCGTACCCGATGTCACGTGATGCAAACCTCGCTGAAATTCTTGCCAGGATCGCCGACGGTCTGTGCGTTTTCGACGAAGCGGGCCGGCTGAGATTTGCGAACGAAAAAGCATCACGGCTCCTCGCTGAAGCCGACGAGGTGTTCCATGCAAGGATATCGCGCCTGCGCAAGGAGCGTTCCAGCAGTCGTTTCGAACACTTTCACTCCGAGAACAACCGTTGGTTCGAACACCAGACCCACCCTGATGCCGATGGAGGCATGACGATTTTTTCGCGGGACGTGACGTCTCGCCACCGGCTTGAAGAAGCGTTGCGTTCAAGCGAAGAACGTTTTCGGCGAGTCGCCGAAGGCAGCAAGATCCTGGCCTCGTCGCTGGAGTGCGAGAAGACGCTGCCTGAGCTCGCCGAATTCGTCGTTGCGAAACTTGCCGACTGCTGCGTGATCTTTGTCAAGGAGGACGGAGAGCTTCAACGAATGGGCGTTGCATACTCGAGTGCCGCATCAATGAAGCCCGAGCCCGATCTGGATGTGGACCGGGTGATGAATATCGGAGAATCGGAAATCACACTGACGCCGGTATCCCGAGTTCTCATGCCTATCGTCGCCCGCGACGAGGTTGTCGGCGTCCTTGCCGTGATCTCCGAGAGGGAGAGCGCTTTCAATGTCGATGATATCCAGTTGTTTGAAGAACTCGCGCGGCGGGCTGGACTGGCGCTCGAGAGCGCCCGCTTGTATCAGGAGACTCAGATGGTCAACCGGCTGAAAGACGAGTTCGTCGCTATCGTGTCGCATGAGTTGCGCACACCGCTGACTCCGATTCTCGGCGGTGTATATATGCTGCGCAGTGAACCGCGCGATGAAAGGATCTTCGCCAAGGCGTTGGACCTGATCGAGCGAAATGCCAAGACCCAGGTCAAGCTCGTGGATGACCTCCTCGACATTTCGCGAATCATCAGCGGCAAGCTGCGCCTCAACATCGAGTCCGTCGATCTGGCGGCGGTCATCCAGTCCGCAATCGACATCGTTCGCCCGGCCGGTGATGCCAAAGGGATCCAGATTGATATAAATTTCAAACCGTTGAATGCGCCTATTTCCGGGGATGCCGATCGCATTCAGCAGATCCTCTGGAATCTGTTGACGAACTCCGTCAAATTCACGCCTGCCGGCGGCCGCATCACCATCGAGTTGTTCGAGACGCCAACCCACGCTGAGATTCGAGTGGCCGACACCGGTATCGGGATTGAAGCCGACTTCCTTCCCTACGTCTTCGACAGGTTCCGGCAGGCTGATTCCACCCGCACGCGCGTACATGGCGGACTGGGTCTGGGGCTGGCAATTGTCCGGCACCTTGTTGAATCACACGGCGGCACTGTCCATGCCGAAAGCTCAGGGGATGAACAAGGCTCGACCTTCATTGTTCGTTTTCCGTTGAGGAGTGTGGCTCGCGCAAAAATGGGTTCTTAAAACAAAGAATTAGCCGCGAATTACGCTGATTACGCGAATGGGGCGCATCAAGAACCTTTTTCTTGCGCCCCATTCGCGTAATCAGCGTAATTCGCGGCTAATTCTTTGTTTTAAGAACTCATTTCAGGGCTTGAATTCCATGACCACTCGGATCTTTGCGGCTACCGCTTCGAATTTCCACTGACGGATGGCTGTGGTGGCGAGGCTGCTGAAGATGTCGGGCGTTGCCGACACCAGCCAGATGCCGGCGACGTTTCCTTCATTGGTGATCTGCACGTCGACGACAACTTCACCGGTCAATCTCTGCTCGAGTAGCTCCTCCGGATAATACGGCGCCACAAACGTTTCGACAAGAGGTCCGCTTGCCGATTCCGAAAGAAGCTGGTATCTGACGTTCTGATCTGCTCCCTCCGCATAGCCGTGCCGTGCAGGTTCGGGAATCGGCGGCTGGATAGGTGGAGGCAATGGAAGGGCCGGCGCCGAGCCGCGCTGGGCAAGGCGAACCATTTCTTCAATCCGCCGCACATCGTCCAGATAGATATCGGACAGAGCCCAGTACACATCCGAGTTTCGAGTGCCTGATCGAGCCGCCTGCTCGAGCAGGGTTCGGACGGAGGGAATGTGCAGCTCGCCCATGTTCACCAGCTGTACGGCCGCTCGCGGACCGAGGTACGGATCCAGCAATGCGTCGACAAACAGATCTCGCGCGGCCGGATCGCCGGCTATCCCTGCCAGCACCCCGCGATAATAGGTTGCCCGCGAAAACTCCGGATCCCTCGCCGCCACAGCTTCGAGGTAGCGCCGCGCATCCTGAAGTTTCCCATTCGCAAGGAAGATTTCAGCGATCGATATCTGCGTCTCCGTGTCCGGAATGGATTCCACCTTCATTTGCCATGGTTCGCCGGCCACCTTGACGTGAGTCCGAATGGCGTGATGGATGAATACCTTCAAATAGTTCAGAAAATGAAGCTCCAGGTCCCGCTCACTCACGTTCAGGTAGTCGAGAAGATTGGCGTCGCCCCTTGTCAACGCCTCCACGTATCGCTTGAAGCGGTCTGCATATTCGCCATGCATCATAAAGTGGACAAACGCCCAGGATTCGGCATAGAACATGTTCGCCTTCAAACTCTCATTGTAGTAAGGCGAATTCGTATCCACGGCGAACAAGACTTTCAGCGGAAGCGGCTGATTGTTTTTCAGCAACTGCAGCCGGTCGGCAGACAGGCCGCCGACCGAGATCTCCTCGTCACGAACGTCTGCGGTAGCGAAGTACTCGGCGAAACCTTCACCAAGCCAGGTCGGCCGGGAAATGAGCGACCGGCCGAGGAAGTAATGCGTTAGCTCGTGGTAGACCACGCTGGTCAGTGTTTGAGGAAACACACGGCCCGAAAGAACGATGAAATCCCGGTCCTGTCCGCGCTGGTAGTAGCCTGCAACCGCGACCTTCCGGCCGTTGTACTGAGGAGCCAGTTCCTTCATTGTCTGGTCGTCCCCGATCAGCATGACTTCGATCGGAAGTTCCGGAAGTTCGGTGGCTCGAAAGACCAGGGAGCCGATAAGTTGATGAAACCCTTCCAGTTCCTTGAGAACTCGCTTCGCTCGCTCCTCGCCCGCCGAAGACTTCACGACATAGGTATCCGAGCTGACCTGAACCCAGGAGAGCATCAGAGAAAGCGCCAACGCGGGGATCATAGGTGGCAGAGTTTACCACTCGGACCGGTTTCGTGTATAACGTGGCATCCTGACAGGCGGTGGCTGGATGAAAAAGAAAGCCTTAGCCGCGAATTACGCCAATTTCGCGAATGCAATCTGGCGTAATTCGCGTCATTAGCGGCTAATTCCCGACTTTCTTGCCGTCCGTATCGAACACCTCAACCGGTCCATATTTTTCCAGCACCGGTTTGATCTTGCTCACATCACCGACGGCCACGATTTGCATATTCTCCGGGTTAAGGTACTTCCGGGTAACCCGCTGAATATCGTCCGCCGTCACGGCCATGATCTTCGCCGGGTAGGTATCCCAGTAGTCCGCAGGGAATCCATAGATCTTCCGGACAATCGCGTAACCCAGCAGCTCGGTCGGGTTTTCCAGCGACAGTGCGAACGACGCCACTTGCGACCGCTTGGCATCTTCCAATTCGCTGGCTGGCACGCGCTCATCCCGAATCCGCTGGAACTCCCGGAAAAACTCAGTCATCGCGCCGGCGGTGACCTCGGTGCGCACATCGCCGTAAGCGCGCCATGGACCGGGATACTTCACTGCCGTGACAGAGCTGTAGACTCCATACGTGTATCCCTTTTCCTCACGAAGGTTCAGAAAGAGCCGCGCGGCGCTGCTTCCGCCGAGAATATGGTTTGCGATGCTCAGCGAAATGTAATCCGGATCGCGCCGATCGATGGAGATGTTGCCCATCGCGATGCTGGTTTGCACCGAATTTGGCCGATCGATCAGAAATACTCTTTTCGCAGCGACCGCTTTCGGATTCGGCGGCAGAACCTCTTTCAGATCGGTTTTTTTCCAGGCTGCGAGCATCTTTTCCAGTTTCGGCACAATCTCCGAAGCCTTGACGTCGCCGGTGATACCCAGGATGGCGTTCTGAGGCGTGTAGCGTTCCTGATGCCATTTTGACAGAAGATCCGGCGTGATTGCGTCAATGGACGCGTTCGTGGACGAAACCACAGCCGCGGGATGATTTCCATACACGGCGCGGCTGAAAGCCTCATTGGACAGAAAATTCGGATTTGCCCGCTGTTGCCGCAATTGGGCTTTCAGCCGCTGTTTCAGGCGATTGAGTTCGTCGGCTGGGAAGCTTGGGTTCAGCAGGATTTCGTTCGTGAGCGCAAACCACTGATCGAAATTTTCGCTCAGGCCTGAGGCGTTGATCACCGCCGCAGAGGAACCGAAACCTGAAGTCGCCGAAATCGAGGCCCCAAGCCGCGCGATGTCGTCCGCAATCTGGACACTCGTTCTGGTCTTTGTGCCTTCGCGTAGCATCTGGGCCGTGATGCCGGCCAGGCCGGGCGTGCCGGCCGGCTCGAAGATCGGTCCTGCCGCGCTGATGTTGTACTGAATCGAGATGAGCGGCAGCCGGTGGTTTTCCATGATCAGGACCGTCAGACCGTTGGAAAGCGTCGTCTCGGTCGCTTTTGGGAGAGTCACGTGAAGAAGGTCTTTTGAAACGGGAGCGCGATTCTTGCGCTCGATCTTGCTGATCGATTCGTCGTGCGATTCCTGGGGAACCGCGGCTCCGATGAACCCGGACCCCAGCGTCAGGACCAGAACGGCAATCAAAGCATGGCGTTTCATTGGGCACCTCCAGCTCGGGGTTTGGGAACTGTGGTGATCACGGTGCGATTGGCCTCCGTCAGGTATGTTCGAGCGGCCTTCTGGATCTGGTCTTTGGTGACGCTCAGAGCTTTTTCGTTGGATGTGTTGATGACATTCGGATCGTTGAAGAACACTGCATCCTTGCCAAGCTCGCTGGCCCGATACAGCGTGCCCTCGAGTTGCTCGACTTCACCGCGCTTGATTGCCATTCGAACTTTTGCCATCTCCGCATCGGTCACAGGTTCATTCTTCAAACGCTCTATTTCTTCAGAGAAGAGCTTTTCCACTTCGGCGGGATCCTTGCCGGGAGCCACCATCAGAATTCCGATAAAAAGATCGGGCCCGCGGCGCTCGAATTCGCCGGCTTGTGCCTGCAGGACAACCTGCTTTTCTCTAACGAGTTTTTGATAGAGCCGCGAGGACTGTCCCGTTGACAGGATTTCGCCGAGCACATACAGCGCATACCAATCCGGCGTATTTGACGGCGGGATCTTGTAGGCAATATCGAGACGTGTGAGCTGGGCCAGCGGATCGTCGATTGTTTTGCGCCGTTCGCCGGTTTGTTTCGGTTCCGTCATGTCTGGCGCGGGCGGCGCAGGCTGAGACGGAATGTTCCCGAAATATTTTTCGATCTTTGCAAGAACTTCGTTGGTTTTGAAGTCGCCGACCATGCTCAAGACCGCGTTGTTGGGGGCGTAGTACGTTTTGAAGAACTGGGCGACATCCTGCACTGTCGCGGCGTTGAGGTCCTCCATCGAGCCGATAGTCGAGTGCTTGTAGGCAAAATTGTCGTACGCCGTGTCGAACAGCGTATCGAAAGTACGGCCGTAAGCCTGGTTGTCGTAGCGCAGCCGCTTCTCTTCCTGGACGGTCGAACGCTGGTTGTCGAGATTTGCCTGGTTGATTACCAGC
>QHXD01000030.1 GCA_003223895.1 Acidobacteriota bacterium | reverse complement strand
GGCCGAATTCGCCAGCAAGGGCCTGAGCATTATGAAATTACTCGCCCGCGGTTCCTCCATGGTCCATGTTCAGGGCGGAGTCGGACTTTGGATGGCGGCCCAGGGGCGCAGCCTGAAGAGCTTTGGCAAGGTGGGGACTCTGGCGGAGAGCATGATGTGGTCGAGAGAAAACTTTGGCTTCGACCTCGGCTTCGCCTGGTCGGACCTGGACCGATCACCAGAAGCGTTTGTGGCGTTGCTGGAACAATATCGAAAGGAGTGGGAGGTTTAGTTTCCCACTCCTTCAGCGAGTCACGCCACTTCTTACCGCGCCGCTGCTCCGGCCCGTAAAGACTGGCTCAGGCGGTATGTCAACAGGGATTCGGCAGGAACATTCACGCTTTTTCCCTTGGTCAGGATCTGTGTGCCGGCTCCCGCTCCAGCTCCTACACCCGCACCGATCGCGGCGCCCTTACCTCCACCGGCGATAGCGCCAACGATCGCGCCGATTGCTGCTCCGCCTCCGACGTATTTACCGGTCCGCTTATTGGCTCCGACACCCTGCTTTTCCTGTGAGGCCGCCACGGTATTTTCCGTCTGTACACCAAACCGCTGCCCGTTGACCGTAATGGAATCGAGATCCAGCGCCAGCGTGTTGTTCGACATCTTTTTGACCACGAGTTCGGCATTGGACCCTTTCGGAATGACAACCTGGCCGTTCCTGCCCATCACATCCTGGTCCACGACGGCGGAATATGTCTTCCCGCTGTCACTGGTCTTGATCTCCTCACTCGTTCGGATCTTGACGGTTGTGCCGGCCGCAATCGTCCCCGGCTGTGCCGCCGCTCTTCGCCTGACACCCTGGGCAGTTCCCGCGGTTGTGAGACACAGCGTCCAAAGAATCACTCCAGCCACTAGAGTGACGAAGGCCCTGTACGTCGCACCTGATTGGATATTATTCATCGTCGTTTCTCCTTGCCCGCCTGTCCGAGTCGCGGCAGGCTATCGGGTGTGCACATACATGCGCACACCCATTAGTGAAAGAAGTGCAATTTCCATTCCGGCAGTAAACAAAGCGTAGACCCTTGATTTTCAATCCATTCCTGAAAAGGGCGGCGTCGAAGTGGGAACTCTTGCGGGGCGAAAAAGTCTCCGTTAGCCCAAGGTTGCATTAAGCTTCCACACCCATGAGACGGACGGTAGACTTCTTCTACTGAATCAGGAACTTATCACCAGGAGCAAAGTATGTTGAAAACATTCTCGATGGTCGTAATGATCGTCGCGCTCAGTTGCGAACCTGCATTGACTCAGCAGCGCGGTCAGGGCCGTGGTGGCAACACGGGCGTTAGTCCCTCCACGATCATGGACACACCGGATGTTCGTGTCGCGCGTGTCCAAATCGATGCCGGGGCTGTGCGGCCTTCGCATTCGCACAACGAGGGCCCCTTTCACATGTTTATTCCGATCACCGGTCCTGTAGAAGTTTTCTTTGGTCCGGAGGGCAAGGAAGAGAGAGAAACCGTGGCGCCGGGCCAGGTGCACTTTTTCAAGTCGAACACGCCCCATGGATTCAGGAATTTGGGCTCGACGGCGGTAACCTTCGTCGAAATTTTCGTGAAGAATACCGGACGCGCAAATAACAACCCTCTTCAGTCGCTGGCCCTGGCCTTGAACGCGCTTCGTAACAAATAATGAGGAATACTACGGATCATTCCTGATCCAGCGATATCCCGCCTGCTACTTCGCCGGGGCTGCAGGCGAATCTGCATTGTTGATATCCTGAACCGCTTTCCAGGAGCCGTCGGGCTGCTTCCGGTACACTGTGACGTATTTCCCTTTCTCGGTCACCGCTTGCTTGCTGCTTGGATCGGTCATCGTCATCGAATAGGTGCCGCGGCTGTATGCCAGGTCCCCTGCCTTAGCGACTTCTACCTGAGAGGCCTGAAACGTCAGTGCGAGGTTTGAATCCGCCACCAATTGCTTCAGTCCGGTGCGGATAGCATCCTTGCCCGTCATGATCGGTATGTTGGGTATTTCCACAGATGCATCATCCGCATAGTGGCTGGCTATGCGATCAATATCCTTCGTCGCCCAGTCGTTGTTCCAGGCGACTTCTCCGTCACGAATCGCTTTGGCGTCAGCGTCGCGCGTGTCCGGGGGAACCGCAGGCGAAGGGGCGCAACTCGCGAGGACTATGAAACTCAAGACAGCACTCCTTGCGAACCGACGAATCATGGAGTCCTCCTTTCGGGCGAAGATGATAGTACAGCGGGTTCGGCGTGTCCAATTCGGATGTCCCCGTTGTAGCCTGATATTGAAAGAAGACTGGAGGTGCGGTTATGCGTCTGACAACGGGCTTATTTCTTATTCTGGTGCTGGTGGTGGGAGCACCGGGCGTCATCGCTCAAGGCAGGGGCAAAGGAAAACAAAAGCAGAGTGCTGAACAAGATGTACAGAACTACCGCAACGATCAAAAGAGCACCGTTGCAGTCAGTGTTTCGATCGGAAGGAACGATGAGCGCATCATTCGTGAATGGTTCTCGCAACCTGCCAATATGAGAGGATTACCGCCGGGCCTGGCAAAAAAAGAACAGCTTCCTCCTGGATTGCAGAAACACCTGGTACGAAATGGCCAGTTGCCTCCGGGTTTGCAAAAGAAAATTCAGCCTCTGCCCCCCACTCTTGAGGGCAGACTGACGCGATTACCGGAGGGCAGAAGGCGGATTATCATCAGCGGCTCCGTTATCCTGCTCGACGAGCGGAAGAACACCATTCTCGATATGATTCGTGTCTTTTAGTTCGCTAGCGAGAACGTCAGACCTTTTCCAATACGTCACCGCAGATCACCAGCTGGAGCGTTGCTGAATTCCGGCCGAAACTCGCCTTCGAACGGGAGTTTCATGACCTTCCAGAACTCATGTGACTTGGGATAAGCATCAGGATCGACCACTCCGAGTCGTGCTCGGCGTCCTCAGTCGACTTGGCGTATAACGCGAGATCTCAATCGGAAGTACTCCCGTGGAAATAGTTGGAATCAGAGAGCACGGTTTGGCCGGAGCACTTTCGATTGGGGATCTCGCGTTTCGCGTAGAAGCACATTTTGGATGCGATTCTGTCAGGATTCCTAAGGATACAAGAAATCGCTGAAACACCCGGTCATCCCGAGGCAGTCTGGGTGACGGTTAAGGTTCGGGTAATCTGCAACAGATCAGGGTGCCAGGCCGGTGTCGGTGCAGACGCTTCCACGCAGACTCCATTCACGTCCGATAGGATCCAGGGTGAATCTGCCACACTTACGACAAATGTGCTGTCAGCGGATCACGTCACTTTTTCTTCGCGGTAAATGACGGAGTGTCGATCGGTAGGCCAACCCGCATGAAGAACCGAGCAAATGACTGAGAAAGGTGCTCTCGATACGGCGGTAGCAACCGGAGCCGCCTTGCCATGCCAGCTCTCCTTCTGAGGAAACCCACGGGCAACGAATAAACTCGTTGAAAGTCAACTACCCGCACTTCGCGTTCAAGGCCGGCAATGGTTGAAGCTGCGAGAACATGACGGCGGGAAACCGCCCCTTTCGCGCGTTCTCCATCTCTGAATCCTTTTCCAAAAAGTGTCCGCCTGTAAATTCTGAGCGTTTCCAGATCGCGCACAGAAGCACGTCTTCAACGCCGCGTCGTCCCTTAACTAAGTCACAACTCTGCGACATTACGATTAGATCTTGCTCTTTCCACTGAACCGTTGCATTTATGGGTCTTTCGGCGTGAACATCGAGATCAGGTGGTGGCAGGAACACCGGGCAGGATTCTAAGATATCCCCTTGTTCAAGTTCGTCGCCTTCTATGACTCCGAACCATGGATACGCTTGAGGGTGTGCGGGTGCCGGAGCCGCTGCTGCCGCATCGTCCACCGGGTCTATGTTGCGCAGCAGCCATCTCAGAATCGCCGTCAATCGTCCCAAGGGTTTTCAACCGGTGTCGGTCGGCCTCGTCCGGCGTATTTGAAAGTTACAAGCAATGTGCCGGAAGGTCTTTCAGGGGCAACTTCAATAGCAGCATCCCAGTTGAGGATCTCATCGCCGTCGAGCACAGACGGAAGAAGCGAACGATACTGCGAGTGGCTGAAGAGCGCACTCCAGGCAGAGTTGGCGGCCAGAAGATACGGAACCAACGTTGAGGTGGCGATAGCATCCTCTACGTGTCCAACTTGCTCCGGCGCACCTTCGAACAGTAATAGTCTTCCCACACTCGGCGGAAGACTATGCAGCTTTTTTCGGGCATACGCGACGGCAACATACGTACGAGTCCCCTCTACAAGTGATTGAGTAACTTGTGATGCCACTGAAATGTCGGGAAATTCATTCTGTGTTGTTGTCGCTGTTGTGGTTGCCCATCGTGGCCGGAATCTTCTCCCCATAATGGGAGTTTCAGCCAATTCCGTACTCATCGAGTCCTCCGCCAAACGCTCTTTTGGATTTCTTCAGTTGTCAAATCAGTAAATCCGCGCACAATCCATTCTCGTGCGACGTCGAACCACGCCCACATGGATTTTTGAGATGGCTCCCCCGGGAACCCACGTACGGTCAGTTCGAAAAGAAAGACAGGCTTCATGTCATCCTTTCGTCTGCCATCCCTAATTGAAACGTGCATTCGGGCGGTGCGATTTGGAAGCTCAAAGGAAGTTCTCAGATTGAGGTGCTCAATGCTCGGAAGGAAGCGATCTGTCCCAACCCATCGATGGTCCCGAAATACCTTCCCGAGATCGGATAAGGCATTCCAACCCTCACCTTGCGGAATATGATTCACATACGTCATTTCATACTGCATAGCATCAATGGCTCCGAGCTTGTGCTCATTCACAAAAGTAGCGAATGATTCCAGATGTCGCTTAAACAGATCAATAACTGTCCGGTATCTCGGATAATTGTCCGTTGGTTTGCTTTTCTTCCAGTTATGTAGAAACCGGTCCCGCTGAAGCTGGATGATTCCTGTGTCCTGATTGTTGAGAAACCAAACGCGGGGCAGAGGAAGATCGTTGAAGGCTTGAATCTCTTCGGTACTTTCCTCACCAAAACGTTCAATGAGAGGTATTAATGGCGCCACCTCTTGGCACGACGGGTAGTCTGCCTTGCAGCGCTCCCAGAATAAACCGAAATGCGGAATCCGAAATCCATCTAAGGTTTTGAACAAAATCCCGCAGACGACTTCTGTCACGGGTGGATTCTCGTAGTCGGGGAGTTGCCCCCCCACCTTATCTTCGGCTAACCGGTCAGTTGCCATAAAAACGTCTTAGAAGCACCTCACACGTTTAGACTACCAAGCGCAAAGAAAGCGCAGTTATTTTGCTATGAACCGGAAGGTTATTTTCGGCAGAAGAAAAGTGCGCCAGCGGCCATATACTACTCATTCGCCATGATTTGTGCAAGCTCATTAGCTTACCTATCGGGACTGTTAGCCACATCAGTTGAAGCATCTTATTGAGTACTATTCACGTTCCCTTAATCCATATATTCTACGGTCTTGCTCAAGCGCGTACGACACGCCCGGCCGATTCATCGTCAGGGGATTGGCATTCGGAAATGCTTCAATCGTTGACTCGTGAGTCATTCAGTGGCGATTGCTTCAAAGGAGACAAAATTGTCGGCCTCGTGTAGAAGTGCCCCGCATTACTCGCCGAAAGTCGCCCAGCCTTTACCCATTTCGGTTCTCACCGATTCCTCGACACTGGCGTTTATCGAGAGTAATCGGTGGATCAACGAGTTCTGTTTAACGTGCGGAGATGTCATTTTGGACTCGATCTTTCGGTCATCAGAATCCGAGGCCGGTACGAAAGCATCTCTGTCTGGACATCCCCAGAAGGAGCGTCTGACGCTTTTCGGGAAGGTAGAGTGCTTCCGGCAGATGTCGTCTGGCAAGTGCGGGAGGCAGAGTGCTTCACGGCTGCGGCCACTCGCCGGTTACATAAAACGCGAACTGCTGCATTCCCGGCAACCTCATGACATTCGACTGCAGGCACCGGCAAAAGCCGGCGCCTACAGGGATAGCGTGCCCTCAGCCACCAATACGGCCTGGCCACCAACACGCACATCGGTGATTTGCCGGTCGCGCGCCGCGATCGAAATATGAATTTCGCTCGGGCGTCCCATCTTTACACCCTGAAGGCTGACCATGCGCGCAGCTTGCTCGGTCGAGACTGCGCCATGGTGGACCAGGTAACCTCCCAACGGACCGCTCGCTCCCCCCGTCCCAGCATCTTCCGTAACGCCAAAACCTGGAGCGAACATTCGGCTGAATACCGTAGCGCCATCGCCGGTTGATTCCAGCGAGAAAAGAAAAACCGGAAACTCCTGGAGACCCGCGGCCCTGCAGAAACGCACAAAAGCGCCTCGTTCCAACTCCGCGCGATTCACCGCGTCGCGGGAGCTCATCGGAACGTAGAGAAACGGCACTCCCGAAGATGCGACCTGTACGGGCAGGCCTGTGTCTCGGATGTCGGCTTCTTTGACTCCCAGAGCGCCCGCCAGATCCCCCGTATTGGCGGGGATCGCGCCAAACTCGGGTATCGGCTGCGTCATCCACGCAAAATGCAGCCGACCCGCTTTCCATTCCAGCCGAACCAGGGTTGGTCCGATACCCAGGCCCAGCGTGATGCTCTTCTGCTCTGGCGCAAGAGTGCCTTCATGCGCAAGCGCGAAAGTTGTGCCGATCGTCGGATGGCCAGCCATTGGAATCTCATCGCGCGGCGTGAAGATTCTGACGCGGGCATGCGTGTCGCTTGTCTCGGGTGGAAGAACAAATGTCGTCTCCGAGAATGCCATCTCCAGGGCGATACTTTGCATCAACACCGGTTCCAGGTTTGCGGCGTTCGGAAAAACGGCGAGCTGATTGCCCTGCAAGGGACGGTCGGTAAAAACATCGAGGTGAAGATACCTGTAAGTGCGCATCGCGTGGCAACACTCTAAACCATTGCGCACATTCCCAAAAGACTCAGAACTCCACGAATTTCACCAGTACAGTTCTGCCCTGGGTTTGGGTGAGTTCATGTAGCGGCTTGACGACCGTTGAGTTTGTGGGTAACAATCGCCGCAACTCAATAAGGAAATGTACGGATACGTGGAGCTACCTATGACGGCAGGGAAAAGTGCAATTACGTTGTTCAGCGTTCTGTTTGCGATCTCAGTGTTCAGTCAGGCGTCGGTAGCCGCTGTGCCGTGCGAGAGCCTGGCTTCTCTATCGTTACCGAACACGACAATCACATCGGCTGCGACTGTCGCTGCCGGGGCCTTCACACCACCTGCAGGCAGAGGTGGACGCGGTGACGCGGCAGCGCCATTCAGAAACCTGCCGGCCTTCTGCCGGGTGACGGCAACCCTGAAACCGACTAGTGAATCCAACATCAAAATGGAGGTATGGATGCCGGTCACGGGTTGGAATGGCAACTTCCAGGGGAATGGAACCGGCGGCATGGGAGGCTCGATTCCGTTAACCGACATGGCTAAAACGCTCCGTGGCGGTTTTGCGACCGCCGGCAGCGACACCGGCCATGAAGGCGACTCCCGCTATGTGCTCGAATACCCGGAGAAGGTGATTGATTTTGCATACAGGGCGGGCCATGAAATGACCCTCAAAGCGAAAGCGGTCATTGCGGCTTATTACGGGAATGGTCCAAAGTCATCGTTCCTGGACGGCTGCGGAGGTAGCGCGCAAATGGCTGAAAACGAAATGCAGCGTTACCCGGGCGACTACGACGGCATTGCCATAACGGGGTTCTCGCAAAAGACCCGCCACGCATTGGAGCAAATGTGGATCTGGGACGCGAACCAACGTGACAAGTCCAGCTACCTTCCGACGGAAAAATTGACGGTCCTCCACAATGCCGTATTGCAGGCATGCGACGGACTGGACGGCGTCAAGGATGTCCGCCAAGCTGCAAATTCGATCCGGGCGTGGTGCAGTGCAAGGCGGGGGACGGCGCGACGTGTTTGACGGCACCGCAGGTGGAAGCGGTCCGCAAGATCTATGCAGGCCCGACGAACCCGCGCACCAGGGAACAGCTCTTTTATCCTCCGCAGCCGGGAAGCGAACTCACCTGGGCACAATTCAGCGGGCCGCAACCTTTCGGGTTGGCGGCGGATTTCTTCAAGCATTTTGTGTACAAAGATCCGAACTGGGATCCCAGAACCCGCCCGATTAAATACGATACCGATCTTGCCCTCATTGAAAGGCCGGAAAACCTCGTGATTAATGGAGCCAATCCGAATATCAGCGAATTTGTAAAGCGCGGCGGAAAGCTTCTCCTGTACGAAGGCTGGGCCGATGGAACCATTCCCCCCGGAGTCGCGATCAACTACTACAAGAAAGTGGTGGACACGATCGGCGCCAGGACCGCGCAGGATTCCGTAGGCCTGTTCATGGTACCTGGCCTGACACACTGCCAGGCCGCTACTGACGATTTCGATTCCGGCTGGCACGGCCGCATGGTCGGCGAGTTGGAGCAGTGGATCAAGAACAAGAAGGCGCCCACCCGGATTATCGCGTCCAGTTCCAGGGACGGTAAAGTCATCCGAACACGGCCGCTCTGCCCCTACCCTCAGGTTGCGACTTATAAAGGAACCGGAAGTTCGGACGACGCAGCGAACTTCACATGCAAAGCGCCGTAAGGAGAATTGTGATGAAAAGAATTTATGGAATCTTGACTAGTGCCGGTTTGGCGGGAGTGTTGGCTGCTTTTTACTTCGTAACCGTCAACGCGGCTCCCGTCTCCGGCACGGCCACTGTATCCGGTACCGTGGATGCGCCGAAACCGTTCAAAGCAGCGCAGGTTTACTTTCGCAATCGGTCGAAGCGGATGCTGTACATGGTATACACCGCCGGCGGCCGCTTTCAGGCGATGAATCTGCTTCCAGGAGAGTATGAAGTCAGCGTCAAAACGAAGGGGCTGCAGAACCTGGAATCGAACATGACGAATGTCACGCTGACCGCCGGACAAAAGTCGACCGTCAAGCTCTCCATGCACGATGCGGTCGTGAATCCCAAAAGCGGCGTCCAGTATTTAACTTTTGGTGAAATCTATCCCCCGGGGCCGGGGCAGGATTTCATCAGGAAAACATGCGTCAATTGTCACGGCCAGAATTTTATCCCGCTGCACCACTGGAATGAGAAAGAGTGGAACGCCGCTCTCGATCTGATGATGGGTTTCGGCAAAAAGGTCGACCGAGGCGTGATGATCCAAGCCGCCGACGTGAAGCCGGGAGACCGCGAAGCAGCGGTCAAATATCTCACCGAACATTTCGGCCCGAACAGTCTGACTCGCGCGGTAAAAGTTGAGAAAGATATGCCGGTCGATGAAGCGAAGCTGGCGAAAGCGATTTATATCGAGTACTACCTTTCTGCAGACGCTCCCGGCCAGGGCGTGAACTCGCCGGAGTATTCGAAAATGGGGCCGACGCGAGGCAAACGCATGGGACAAGACGTGATACTCGATCCGGACGGAATTGCCTGGGTCACAGATCGCGGAATTCCCACACGGCTCGTCAGGGTGAATCCCGGCACGGGACAGCAAAAGGATTTCCTGATGCCCAACCCCAAAGCGCAGGTTCACGATCTGAATATCGACAAGAATGGACTGGTCTGGGTGCCGGAGAACGAAGGTTTTCCTGTCGAGTCACCAAAGCTGCACGCATTCGACCGCAAAAGTGAAAAGTGGGTGCAGGCCTATGATTTCGATCCGACTCATGTCATTCCCCTCGACGTTCAGAAGCATCCTCATTCGGTTGAGTTCGATTCAAGCAACAACGTTTGGGTGGATTTCATTCGTGGAAATGGTCTCGCCAAGTGGGATAGCGAAACCAAAAAAATGTCGACGTGGGTATTGCCGATGTCCCCGAATTCGTACCCCTACGGCATGACGATCGACAAGAATGACGGGATCTGGATGGCCCTCGAGCACCAGGGTACGCTGGCGAAATTCGATCAGAAAACTCAGAAATTCACGTATCCCGTGCCGACCACGCCATATCAAATTCGCCGATTGGGTCTGGGCACCGATGGTCTGACGATCTGGTCGGGAGCTTTCGGTGCGGGAACGCTCGTCAAGTTGGATCCAAAAACCGGCAAGACCACCCAGTGGAAAATTCCAAGCCAGGTCTCCGAGCCGTACGATTTCATGATTCAGGGGAAGTCCGTCTGGATCAGCGATGGCGGACAGGGGGGAGCGTTGATCCGATTTGATACGGACAATCAATCGTTCACGTTTTTCCCTACACCGCAAGTGACGGATATACCCACGATATGGATCACAAAGGAAGGATCCATCTGGTATTGCCCCCGCACTGGCGCCGAACCCGGCGTCGGTGTGCTGCATCCGGACATGACGAAGATCACGTCGCTCGCAGGGAATTAGTGGGAGTTCCCAGCCGCGGAGCGGCGTTAGAGTGTAGCCCACGGCGAAGCCGTGGGTTTGAGATTTGACAAGCTTTAGCCCCGAAAGGGGCGAAAGATTCCCTGCACTCTGTCGCCCCGCTGGGGCTCATTGTTTGCTAAAATCGATTCCCCATGCTTACGCGTGCGGCTACATTCTAACGCCGCTGCGCGGCTGAGAACTCGCATCTTCGGTGTGCCGGGACCGGAGAAGAAAGCAGGACATGACTTATTGTGTAGGCGTCCTCCTGAACGACGGAGTCGTGCTCGCGTCCGACTCTCGCACGAATGCGGGGGTCGATAATTTTGCGACGTTCTGCAAGATGACCGTATTCGAGCGCCCGGACGACAGGCTGATCGTCTTGCTGAGCTCGGGAAACCTGGCCGGCACGCAAGCCGTCATCAGCCTTCTGAAGCAGCGCGGTATAGCGGAAGAAGACGGTATCGCCAGCATTTGGAACGCTCGCACGATGTTCGACGTCGCTCTCCTCGTTTCGGATGCCGTGCGCGATGTCGAGTGCCGCGACGCCAAGTATCTGGCGAGCAGTGCCACTCCGTTCAGCGCTTCATTCATCATCGGCGGGCAGGTCAAAGGTGAACCGCCAAGATTGTTCCGGACGTTTGCGGAGGGTAACTTCATCGAGGCCGGCGCCGATACGCCTTTTTTTCAGACGGGCGAAGCCAAATACGGAAAGCCCATCATCGATCGAGTCATCACTCCTGAGACCAGCCTCAGCGATGCCGTCAAGTGCGTGCTGGTCTCATTCGACTCCACCATGCGCAGCAATCTTTCGGTCGGCATGCCCATCGACCTCGTGTTTTACGAACGAGACAGTTTGAAGCTCGGTGTTCGCCGCCGCTTCGAGTCGGGTGACCCTTACTTCAGTACCCTCAGCAAAGAGTGGAGCGAGGGCGTCCGCGCCGTGTTCCGCCACTTGCCCGCGATGGGGGTGTGATCCTCTTGTCTTTTATGCAAGCGCCGAATATTCAGAACTTCGATGTCACCGTGCGTGTGGGTTGCAGCCTCGTATATGAAGTTACCGGCGAGGCGTCGCTGCTCCTTAACTTGAAGCTTCGTCCCGACCGCAACCATGCCGTCGTTTCGGAGGCGCTGGCGCTAGGCGATAACCTGCCTGCGGAGGAATTCGACGACAGCCATGGGAACCGCGTCGTTCGCGTGAAGCTCGCCCCCGGAATTAATTGTTTCCGGCACGACGCAATTGTCTCGGTTTCCTCGCAGCCGGATAATCACGACATCGTCGCAACCGTTCCGCAGGCTCCAGGCGATCTTCCCGCCTCGCTGCTGCGGTATACGCTGCCCAGCCGATATTGCGATTCCGACAAGTTGACTGATTTCGCCTGGAAGAAGTTCGGCCACATCGAGCACGGAATGCCGCGGGTTCAGGCCATCAGCCGGTGGCTGCACGAGAACATCGAGTATCGTTACATGTCGGGCAGGTCCGATATTTCCGCGTGGGACGTCTTGCAACGCGGTTATGGCGTCTGCCGCGATTTCGCACATCTTGCCATCGCGCTCAATCGCACTTTTAACCTTCCAACGCGCTATGTGACCGGCCATTTGCCCGACATCGGTTTTCCGGATCCGGACAACCACATGGATTTCCACGCCTATGCTGAGGTCTATATCGGCGGATCGTGGTTCACGACCGACGCCCGTTTCCACGTGCCGCGCATCGGCCGCATCAAAGTCTCGTGCGGGCAAGACGCCGTGGATGGAGCGTTTTCGACAATCTACGGCGGCGCGACCCTGACCTATTTTCAGGTTTGGGCCTACCAGGTGACACTCGGCTCCGTAGGTATCGGTGACCCGATCGATCTTACGCAGCGCCTCGACAACCGGTGGACCGTGCGCACTTAGAACAATTTCGCGATCTGACCGTCCACCAACGTGCTCAATTTCGCCTGCCAACCAAGCAGACACTAGTTCAGGAGCGGATTCACGGTTTCGCCCGACTGAGTTCGAAAGCGGATCATGGCCTTGTTCGAATCCGACGAGGAGTTGTTGAAGATGAGGATTTCGGTCGTGTAGCCTCCGCCAAAGACGATGTGCGGAAATATCAGTTCCAGTTCGGGTGGAGCGCTTTCATCGGCGACAGGCATGGCGGTGACGAGGAAATCGCCACGTTCGTTGTATCG
>QHXD01000029.1 GCA_003223895.1 Acidobacteriota bacterium | reverse complement strand
ACCGAGACTGCCGGGCGATCCCAGGCGATCCGGCAATGTCACGCCTTTCAGCAATGGATGGTTCCGAATTGCAGGACTCCCTTCACCCAACGGCACCTGCCATGCGATCTCGCCTTTGTTCAGATCGATTGCAGTCAGGAGGACATAAGGTGGCGAGACGATTGGCAGACCACCCGGCAAGCTGACGGCTTCTCCGCCGCGCGCGAAAACATTCGAGTAATCGACTTTAATGAGCGGATCGGATCCATCGTTCTTGCCAACGCGGTTCACACCGACCTGATTCGCTGCGCGTACGAACAGATAACCGGTCTCCGGATCGAATGCGGCGCCGCCCCAGTTGGCTCCGCCGCTTTGTGACGGGCGCTGCAAGGTACCCTTGAGCGAGGGAGGCGTGAACATCGGCCCGATGACAAATTTTTTCATTTGTTCCTCGGCCATGGCCTTGATCTCAGGTGTGAGATTGTTCGCGTCCGAGAGCAGAACGCCCTGATTGATATACGCCGGTGGCTTGGTGGGGAATGGCTGCGTCGGATAAGGCTTCTCGCCAGGCACGTCGGTGGCGGTCGGAACCGGGCGTTCGACGATCGGCCAGACCGGTTTGCCGGTTACGCGATCGAATACGAAAGTGTCACCCCGTTTCGTAACCTGCGCCACGGCGTCGATGCGCTGCCCATTGACGGTGATCGTGACGAGGTTCGGCCGCGTCGGAAGGTCCCAGTCCCATAGTCCATGGTGAACCGTTTGGAAATACCACTTCAATTTTCCCGTGGCGGCATCCAGGCAGACCAGCGACTCGGCGAGCAAGTTCGAGCCGGGACGCTGGCCGCCGTAATAGTCGCTGCTCGGCGTCGAGGTCGGCACATAGAGGAGCCCGCGCGCTTCGTCGAGCGCCATCGGCGCCCAGACGTTGCCGTGGCCATTGTTGCGCCACGTCTCGTTTTCCCAGGTGTCGGCACCAGGATCGTTCGGCGACTGCGGAATTACCGAGAACGTCCACACTCTCTTGCCTGTCCGGGCATTGATCGCCTGGACGTAGCCCATGGGGTCGGCCTGTTGAACCCGGTCGGGAACCTGGCTTCCCATGATCACGAGATCCTTGTACACGGTCGGTGGCGAACTCTGCGTGGCGTGCTTCGGGTCGGATATTCGCGGCAAGTCCGTCAACGACACTTCACCGTTGTTTCCGAACGTGTGGACCGGCTCGCCTGTCCGCGCATCCAGTGAGAAGAGCCGATGACGGCTGTTCAAAAGAATTCGCAGATTCCGGCCATCCCGCCAGAAGGCGGTTCCGCGCAACTTCCACCCGCTGGCGGACAGGACCTGGCCGAGCTTGTACGCTTCGCCGTCGAATCGCCAGAGCTCCTTGCCCGTCTCGGCATCCAGGGCTGCGATGCTGTTATAGGGTGTCGTGACGTAAAGGACGCCATCGATCATCAATGGCGTGGCCTCGAAAAAGCCCGGTGTCGTTCCGTACTCCGGGAGAGGCGTTTCCCAATGCTTCCATTGCCATGCCACTTTCAACTGGGAAATGTTGCTGGGATTGATGTCCGTCAGTTGCGAATACCTGGTGCCGGCCGGATCGCCACCCTGGTAGAGCCATTCGACCTGCCGGGACGAGGGGCTCTGCTGCACTGCCAGGAGCGATAGCGAGCAGGTGATTACGATGAAGAAGAACGAAAGTTTACGTTTCATGAGACTCCTGAACTCAGCTGTCCAAACTCCCCTCCTAAGTTAGGAGGGGTGGCTGCGCCATCAAGAAAATGCTGCGAAGCCACCTTTGATCGGCGCAGACGGGGTGGTTCCATAATGGGAACCACCCCGCCTCGCCCTGGTAAAACGTCGGGCTCGGCACCCTCCTAACTTAGGAGGGGTGTTGGGAGCGCCTTAACCCCACTACTTCCCCGTCCACGCCGCTCTCATTGCAGCGCGGTTGACTTCCTGGCCGCGGAGATACACCTTATCGATCTTTCGCGTGTTCGCAATGTTGTCGAGGGGATTCGCGTTGAGCACAACAAAGTCGGCGCTCTTGCCCGGCGCGACCATACCGAGTTGATCGAGCTTCAATGTCTCGGCCGCCAGGCGCGTCGATGCGACAATCACCTCTGCCGGTGACATGCCCGCCTTTGCCAGCGCGTCCACTTCCCAGATGGCGTGCCAGCCCATCGTTCGCCCGGGATCTCCCGCGGAATCACTACCGAGCACGATCCGCACGCCGGCCGCGCGAAGTTTCGTCAGGTTGCGAACCTGCAGGTCCCACGACGCGCGCGTGTTGGCGAGCGCTTCAGGCCTTCTGTTCGAAAACTGTCTTTCCAGGCGCGCAATTTCACCGGGAGGAATAGTTTCGTGCAGCAGCGGATCGTCGAGCCACACGGGACGTCCCGGCTCCATCCCCCGGCTGGTCACCCCAAGATTAGGCGTGAAGAAAACATCCGGATGTTGCTTGAGCAACGCGATAAATTCGTCGTCAATGTCCTTGTCTCGAACCAGGTGCGTGAAGCCGCTGATGCCGGCCCGCACCAGGCCCTTGGCGTCCTCCAGATCGTAGAGATGAGCGATGGCCCGCAAATTGTGCTTGCGGGCTTCATCGACGGCTGCTCCGTAGAGTTCCGGAGTCAGCTTCTTCTGGGTGTGATTTCTGTCGTCCACCCAGATCTTCACGAAGTCCGGACGATGAGGAGCCAGATCCTGCACCGCTTTCCTGGCCTGCTCGAGCGTTGTGACTACATACGGCACGTCGTTTCGGGCCGGATCGTTAGGCCCCGATCCCGGCCAGGCCAATCCCCGGCCCACGGTGCGAAAGAGCGCTGCGCCCGGATGAACTTCTTCGCGCAGCTGGTACGGCAACTCTCCGAAATCCGTGCCCATGCTGATGGCGGCCGCGAAACCGTGGTAGGCATAGCGATTCAGGTGATCGAGGAGATTCTCGCGGTTGAAGTTCGCCTTGGACATGCTTCCGTCTTGTTGTTTGAGGAAGCCGAAGTGGCTGTGGACGTCCACCATCGCCGGAATAACCGTTTTGCCGGTGAGATCGACGTGCCGCGCGCCCGCAGGAACGCGAAGCTCACCTTTCTTCCCGACGCCGGTGAACCGGTTGTTCTCCACGATAAACGCGGAGTTCTCGATTGGAGCCTTGCCATCGCCGGTGATGAGCCGCGCGCCTTCGAACACGGTCGCCGAAGAACCTTGCGCTACTCGACTAACTTCTTTTCCCTGGAGGAACACCCTTGCGATCTTTTCGGTGTTTGCGATGTTCTCGAGCGGATTCGCCTCGAGCACGACGAAGTCAGCGTTCTTGCCCGGTGCGAGCGTTCCTTGTCTGGCGAGACCGAGGAATTCGGCCGAATTGCGTGTGGCCGCTGTGATCACATCGTTCGGGGTCATTCCAGCCTGCGCCATCAATTGGAGTTCGCGAAGCGCCGAATAGGCATAGAAGTGATCGCGGGCCGCTCCATCGTCGGTTCCGAATCCAATCCAGACCCCGGCGGCCTGGAGCTTCGCGAGGGTTCGCTGCATGCGGCGGTAGGTGTCCCGCGCCCGCTCGACAGCCTGCGGTGAGCGTGTTGCATAGGTCGAACGCAGCCGCTCGATCTCGGCATCCGACGCGACCTCGTGCAGCATCCGGGCGTTGAGCCACGCGGGCGGTTCGGCATGAATGGCATTCTCGCTGATGGCGAGATTCGGCATAACGAATACATGCCGCTGCTTCAACAGCGAGATCAGCTCGTCATCCGCTTCCCGGTCACGAACAAGATGGGCGAAGCCGTCGATGCCGGCACGCACGAGGTCCTTCGCGTCGTCGAGGTAGAAGACATGAGCAATGACACGCGTGTTGTGTTTGTGCGCTTCGTCGATGATCGCGCGATACAGCTCCGGGCTAAGTTTCTTGACTGTTCCGTTTCTGTCGTCTACCCAGATCTTGATGAAATCCACCTTCTTCGCGATTTGCTCGCGCACGCTCTTCCGCGCATCGGCTTCCGTAGTTACCCCTATTGCCGATGGCTTGAGTTCCGGAAGGTTTGGTCCCGCGTCCGGCGCCGCGAAGCCCCGGCCCGCGGTCATGAAGAACGCCGTTCCGGCGAGTTTTCCTGCCAATTGTTCCGCGCGAATTTGAAACGGCAAGTCGTTTGGGTCGGTTCCAAGCGAAAGGACAACGCTGATACCGCAATACGCGTAGCGATGCAGAAGATCGAGCAGGTGGTCGCGCGTGAAATTATCTGCCGAGTAGCTCAGCCCTTTCTGGTAACCAAGATGGACGTGAGTATCAATCAGGGCCGGTATAACAGTCTTGCCGGTCAGGTCGATCCGCGCTGCGCCCGCTGGAGGTTGGATGGTTCCCTTTTTTCCGATTTGGACAATCCGGTCGTTTTGGACAAGAAGCGCGGAGTCCTCGATAGGCGCCTTGCCATCACCGGCAATAAGCCGCGCACCTTCGAACAAGGTCACTGTAGTCGATGATGCGGGCTGCTGGGCGGCGAGAATCGCAAGCGACCCCGCGATCAGGCCAATAAGAATCCAACGTTGCCGCTTCAGCGAGCGCATATTGCCTCCTTAATGAATAGAACACGGGCTAAAGCCCGCGACTGCATTTAGGACTAAGACGTCCCCAATGTAGTTGCGGCTTTAGCCCGCGTTCTCCAAAAACCTACTTTGGTAACCGGAACGCGAGTATCTCGCCCGTGTAGCCGCCACCGCTGATGGAAACGACAATGTACTGATTCCCGTTCAGCATGTAGGTCATTGGCGAGCCGCTCTGACCGGCCGGCATATAAACCGCACCCACTTCTTTTCCGCTGGCCTTGTCGTAGGCACGCAGCATTGCGCCGCGACGGCCGTTCGGCATCGTAACGACTCCGGCCTCACCGGCAATGACCAGCGTTTTGGTAACCAGGGTTCCAACAGTTCCCGGCCGCCCGGTGCGCGGAATGTTCACACCGCGAAGGGCCGCGTGGTTGCGAACGTTGTCTGGTGTGTCGCCGTGGGCGACCTGCCACACGATCTCTCCTTTATTGAGATCGATCGCCGAGATGCGGCCATAGGGGGGTTTTACGAGAGGGAGTCCCTGAACAGTCAGCCCTGTCCCGGTGCCCTCAGCCGCGGGTGGAGCGGCATCCGCGCCGGCGTTGGAACCGGAGCCGCCTGAGAGCCGTGGACCGGTCGTCGCCATTCCCTGGATAAAGCTCATATCGGAGAAGCCGGCCGGCGGGGGCACGAGTCCGAGCGCCGTAATCACGCTTTGCGACGAAACGTACAGCATGTGCGTCTCGGGATCGTAGGAACCGCCAGGCCAGTTAGTCCCGCCACCCGAAGTAGCCATGGTGAGCGTCGCGATCGGGCCTTCAACTTTGCTGACCACGGGCGGTGTGAATTTCGGTCCCAGTTTGTATTTTGAAACCAACTTGATTGCTTCTTCCCGAAGCGCTGGAGTGAAGTCGATGAGGTCATCGATCGACACACCGGTATGGTCGTATTCCTGGGGCTTTGTGGGAAACGGCTGCGTCGGCGAGTACCACTCACCAGGCACGTCCCCTTTCGGCACCGGCCGCTCTTCAATAGGCCAGATCGGCCTTCCGTTCGTGCGATCGAATACATAAAGGGTGGCTTGTTTGGTCGGCTGCGCTACGGCTTTGACCGTCTGGCCGTTGATCGTGATGTCGGCCAGGATCGGAGGGGCGGGAATATCCATATCCCAAATCCCGTGGTGGACGAGTTGGTAATGCCATTTACGCGCACCGGTCTGCAAATCGAGAGCGACCAGAGTCTCACCAAACAGTCCGTTACCCGGCCGATGGCCGCCGTAATAGTCGCCGGTAGGAGACTCGACCGGCAAGTACACGAGCCCGAGTTCTTCATCCACGGAGATCTGTCCCCAAACGCCGGTATTGCCGGTGTACTCCCATGAATTCTGTTCCCACGTCTCGTTGCCATATTCGCCGGGCAGCGGAATGGTGTGGAAGATCCAAAGGCGTTTGCCGGTCTTGACGTCGAATCCGCGGGCATAGCCTTTCACATTTTTCCGGCTCTTGGGATTCGCGCCCGTCCGGTGTGCAGCGCCCACAATCACGACGTTTTTGGCAACGGTCGGGGCGGCGTGAAGGCCCACTTCCCCGGTGACCAGATCCATATCCTGGTCGTCATCAAGCTTCAGGTCGACGACGCCTTTATTCCCAAAGGTGGGGATCGGATTGCCGGTCTTCGCATCCAGAGCGATCAGCCGATAGCCGGGCGTCACGTAGAGGATTCGCTCTTCGGTGCCGTCGGTCCAGTACGCAAGGCCGCGGCCAGAAAGCTGCCGTGGAGCGCCGCTGCCGCGAGCGCCCTCACGTTCGCTGTGAACCCAGAGCTGCTCGCCGCTGGCCGCATCGAGTGCAACGACGGCCCGGCGCGTGCCGCCGGTGGCATAGATGACGCCGTTGGCCATCAGCGGCGTTCCTTCGAGGTTAGCCTCGGGGCGCGGACCCAGATTGTCGGTCTTGAAGCGCCAGGCGACTTCCAGCTTGCTGAAATTGTCGGCATTGATCTGATCGAGCGGCGAGTAGCGTGTATTTCCCGTATCTCCACCGTAAGTCCGCCACTCTCCGGTTTTCGCTCCCGACTGCGCGGTGACGCGGGTATTTGCCAAAACAAGCAGACACAGGACTGGAACGATCTGTGTCATCCATCGAGTTAAGGTGCGCATCGAGATTCCTCCTACCACGGCATTAGCCGTTTGGTGTATTTCCGTCCGATTTCTGCGGCCTGCTGGCTCGCCGGACCGACCATGACGCCTTCTTTGATCATGTCGACAACGTTGTTGGGATTCATCGAATTCAGGAAAAAGATCTTGTTCGCTTTACACGCCGCAAAGACTCTGGCGCGCGCCGCCTGCATCCTCGGATCTCTCTCCGCGACGGCACCCGTACCTGTGACGCCGAGGGATAATGCCATGTCACCGGGTCCCCACTCGGCAATCGCAATGCCGGGAATTTTCAAATTCTCTTCCGCGTTCTCGAGCGCGTATTTGTCTTCCAATTTCAAGCCAAGCAACAGTCCACCTTCAGGGTTGAGCGGCCAGGTGTCGGCCTTCTGGAGATACTCTTGCGCGGATATTCCCCAAATTCGCGCGGCTGTCTCTGCTCCGTGAACTCCGCGGCGGCCTTCGCTGATTCCGTTGCCAATTCCCTGTTTGTGGATCGGAAGGCGCACCGCCTCCACAAACGCCCGCACTGCGCCCGGCGTGTCCGCGTGGGTCAGCATGACTCCTTGGACCCCGGTGGCGAGCACCTGCGCAAACATCCAGGCGTTGGCGCGCACCGTCGCTTCATCCGTGCCATTCACCGGCACATTGACGATGACCGTCGGAGTGCGATGTCCGCTTTTGGTCGGGCCGCCGGCCGCCAGTCCCTGCATGTAATCG
>QHXD01000874.1:1832-8116 GCA_003223895.1 Acidobacteriota bacterium | reverse complement strand
ATGGTCAATGTTCTGAATGTTCAATGTTGAATGGCTCAAGTCCATTGGACATTGGTCAGTGGCCATCAGTGATTAGTCATTTGGAGGCCCACCGCCCGTCCATCTCGCTTTCAGCTTGGCCCGATCGACTTCTTTGCCGCGGAGATACACCCTCGAGATTTTTCTGGTGTTGGTGATGTCGTCCAGCGGGTTGGCGTCCAGCACGACGAAATCGGCGCTCTTGCCGGCCGCCACCATACCCAGATCGTCGAGTTCGAGAATCTCGGCGGACGTACGCGTTGCGGCCACAAGGACCTGAGCCGGCGTCATCCCTGCCGCGACCATGTTCTCGACTTCCGTGTGCATGGTCCAGCCGATGAACTGGTCTCCCGTCTGGCCGCCGCCGTCGGTTCCGACGCCGATCTTAACGCCCGCCGCATAGAGTCTCACGACCCCGCGGGCCAGCCGATTCCAGGCCTGGCGAGTGGCCAGGAGGGTCTCCGGCGTCGTGCTTGCCAGCCGGCCCTGCAGCCGCTTGATCTGCTCGGGCGACACTGTCTCCGTCACGAGCGCGTGCGGCGGATAGAGCCACGGCGCGTAGATCGGCCGCCGCGGTCCACCCAGCGCCAACAGCACGGCCGTCTTCGGGTGCTGCTTGAACAGTTCGACGAGCTCGTCATCGACATCGCTAATCATGTGCGCAAACACGTCGATCCCGGCGCGCAGCAGCTCCTTCGCGTCTGCCAGACCCGTGGCGTGGACGGCCACACGAAGGTTTTGCTTGTGCGCCTCGTCGATGATTGCCCGATACAGGTTTGGCGTCAGCTTCTTGACGTTTCCTCCGCGATCGTCCACCCAGGTCTTGATGAGCTTCACCTTCCGTGCAGCCAGCTCCTGGACCGAGGCGCGGGCTCCCTCTTCGGTCGTCACGACGAACGCCGCGTGCCGCATATTGTTGGGGCTGATTTCGTCGATCGGTGACAGACCCCGGCCTGCCGTGAGGAACCGTGCGGCCTCGGGGTATTTCCCAGCCAGCAGCTCTTCCCGGAGCTGATACGGCAGTTCTCCGAAGTCCGTACCCATCGCCTGGCTAGCCGCGACGTGTGGTCGAGAATGTTATCGCGCGTGTAGTTCTGCGCCCCGCTGGTCAGGTTCTTCATGTACCCGATGTGGGAGTGCGCGTCGATCAGCGCGGGGATCACGGTCTTGCCCGTCAGATCAATTCGTGCCGCGCCTGAGGGCGCCGCGACCTCGCCCTTCCGGCCAACTCGCGTGAACCTGTTGTTCTCGACAATGAATGCCGAATTCTCGATGGGCGCATTGCCGTCGCCGGCAATCAGCCTGGCGCCTTCGAACAACGTCACACTTGCTGATGCCGCCGGCCTCTGCGCTGCGAGCACCGAGCACACCGCAGCGAAGAGCAGGCCACCGACGATAACGATCACCAGTCGCCGCTTGGACATGAAACCTCCTATACGATCCCCGCGTTGTGAACGATCTTGCCGTCCACGACTGTAAGGACCGACTGGATCTTTTTGATCTCCTGGTCGGGGACGGCGAAGTAATCTCTGTCGAGGACGACCAGGTCGGCCAGCTTGCCGGGTTCTATCGAGCCGATCTTATCTTCCATGCGAAGGAACCAGCTGTTGTTTGCTGATCGCCATTGAGGCGGTCGCCGAACGAATTGACGCCGGTCGTCGCAAAGTAGATTTGCAGCCACGGGTTCAGCGGGGCAATGTGAACCCCGTCACCGTGAATGCCTGCCTGGATGCCATGGTCCAGGATCATGCGGAACGGCGAGCCAACAATGACCTTCGGGTCGTTCGATGTGACCCAGCGGAAGGCCCCCATCTGCACCCCGCAGCCGAGCGCCCGGAGCCGATTAAGCAGGTCGCTGTTGACGACCGGAACGTGGTGCACCACCCATCTCAGCCGCGTAATGTCGAATTCTTTATTGACCTTCTCGTAGGCCTCCACAACCTGAGTCAGCGCCGCCAGGTTTTGCACGCTGTTTTCGTTGCGCCATCCGGCCTGGGCCACCAGCCGCTGCGCCTCCGCCCAGACGGCACCGCTGCCGAGCGGCGCCGCCCACTCGCCGATCGCGCCGGTCATCATCATGTCATCGCCGAAAAACTGAAACTGGTTCCTCAAACGTTCCTTCAGCTCCGGCAGCGCGGGGTCGCTCTGGTTTTGCAGGAAATTCATCTGCAAGCGGATGATCGTCTTGCCCTCGTGATGGAGCGCCAGCCACGAATCGTACATGCGGTACTGGTCGAGGTTGGACAGGGTCTGGTTCGGGTGCAGCGGTCCCGGTGTCGGGAACAACACCTGGTCCAGATGCGCGGTCAACCCGACACTGGCCGAGTATTTCATCGCGTCGAGCGTGCTGCGCTTTTTGTCCTCGAATGTCTGCATCCGGCGCAGATAGTAGAGGGCGCCAGGCGACGGGCCGCCACCCGCCTGGGCGGCGGCTGCGATGACGCCGTTGTCGGAGACGTCGGCGGCATCGAAGAATGCCTTGCCGAGGCTGTTGGTTGCGCAGGGGCCGGTGAACCTTTCGTAAAGCAACACGGGCCGGTCCGGCACTGCATCGTCCAGCTCTCGCCGTGTCGGGTGCCGATGCTCGGCCCATTGGTTCGGGTGCCAGCCGCCCATCGAGGTAATCCACTGGCCCTCCGGCACGTCCTTGCGCCGCGCGGCCAGTGTCTCCTGGATTTCGCGGATCGAAGTCGTGTTCTCGAGAATGGTGTGATACCCGGGACGATTGGCCAGGCTCACGCTGTGGATGTGGCCTTCGATGATTCCCGGTACGACCGTGCGGCCCTTCAGGTCGATGACGCGCGTGTTCGGTCCCCGGCCCGGAGCCGTATTGCCCACGGTCGCGAAGCGGCCGTTCCTGATCGATACCGCTCTCGCGATCGTGTTCCGCGAGTCCATTGTGTAGATTCTGCCGTTGACGAGATTCAGTTCCGTCGCCGGTGCCGGGCCCCCTCCGGGAGCCTGGCCGGACAGGACCGCGACGATCGCCAGAAACTGCCGGCGTGAAAGCCTTTTATCCCTAGGTGAACTCGACATGGTTGGAAGTGAAAGGGCAAATATAACCGATCAGGGGGAAAAATAGCCGCGAATTACGCAGATTACGCGAATGGGCGCATCAAAGATTCCTTAATGCGCCCATTCGCGTAATCTGCGTAATTCGCGGCTATTTTTTCCCCGAATTGTGCCTTTATTAATCGAAGAGCCGACGAATCAACGTATTCGAAAAAACGCCCTGGGGGTCCAGGTCCTTTCTGATCTTGCGAAACTTTTCATAAGAATCCGGATACATCGCTTCGACTTCGCTGCGCCTGAGCGTGAAGTGTTTTCCCCAGTGAGGCCTTCCACCGAAGTCCTTCAGGACGGGTTCAATTCGGGCATAAACTTCGTTGGCGTTTGGCTGCGTGCTCACGCCGATATAACACACATCCTTGCCGCGTGCGGGGCTGAGCAGGATGTTGTCCTTCGCAACGAACCGGACTTCAATGGGCAGCGTGGTCGAGATGTCGCCTTCGTCGATGATTTGCTTCAGCGCGCGCAGCAGTTGTCTTTGGGCCCGATCGGCGCGACCAGCCACCAGATGAGGAATCTTTCGTTTTCCTGGTTGAGCGTATCGATCTTGTCGATGACATCATCGAATTTGCAGAAGTAGGTGTTGTGATCGAGATCGTAGAGTGGAACAACTTCAATGGTCACTTCCGTGATGATGCCGAGCGTTCCGATACTGACTCGGGCAGCATCCAGGAGATCCCCGTCGCTTTCTTTGATCGTAAGCAGGTCGCCTGTTCCGGTGACGAGCTTCATCCCGACGATTGACGAAGAAATATTTCCCAATCGAAGTCCCGTGCCATGCGTGCCCGTGGATATCGCTCCGGCAATGGATTGCTCGGTCATGGAGCCCAGGTTCTTCATGGCGAGCCCATCCAATGCAAGGTTATTGATGAGGTCTTTCAAGCGAATACCGGCTTGCACGGTGTAGCGGCGTTTCAGGACATCGGCGATCAGACCCTTATTGAGCTTGTCGAGCTGAATCAGAGTTTTGTCCGTTACGACGAAGTCGGACCACGAGTGCCCGCCTCCTTGCGTGCGCACAGTCTCGCCCCTGGCAAGCGCGTCCTTGACGATGGCGATCACATCCGCTTCACTTGCGGGTTCGCAAAAGCGTTCGGGTTTGAATTTGAGTGTGTGCGCCCAATTCTCAAAGGTGTAATTGGATTTGCAATCTGCCATGGAGCACCGCCTGATTGTCGGCAGCATACACTAAGATCGGCAGGGAAAATCCGAAGCACACGGAAAAAATCCCGTTCTTATTCCAGGCGAGTTGGGTTTAGTTCGGTCATGAAGCCTGGCAGGTCCCACTGCATGTTCAGGCTGTCGGCTTCCCAGCCGTATCCGCCATCAGGATGTCGCGGATGTCTTCCTGGCTTTTGCCCTGGCGAATAAGGCCGTATACGCAGTTGCGCAGCTTCTCGACATTGTTGCGGTAAGTGAGCAGGGCGGCCTTGTCGGTCACGGGCCCGTGGCCGGGAATCACGGTGTCGAAGTCCAGCTTCATGGCCGCGTCGAGAGTCTTCGTCCACTCGACGATGCTGCCACCGCCCCCGTAGTCGACCAGGGGAGTAGTATCGGCCATGAGGTCGCCCGTGTGGATCGTCCGCTGCGCTGGAAAATAGATGATGGCGTCGCCATTGGTATGTCCGCGGCCGAAATACCGCGCGCGCACTTCCTTGCCACCCAGAAACACGGCCGTTTCATCAGTGAACACGATTCGCGCGGGAGCTACCCCCACCGCGTTCGGCTGTTTGTGTTCCAGGATGTTGGTCCGCGCATTCGCCGTCGAGATGACCTCGGCCATGGGCAGGAATCTGGCATTACCACTGCTGTGGTCGGCGTGATAATGCGTGTTGATCACATACTTCACCGGCTGGTTCGTCACGGTCCTTATTTGCGCCAAAATCGCGTCGTGGTCTTGCTCGTACTTGTCGTCGACCAGAATGACGCCCTCGTTTGTAACGAACACGGAAACATTACCGCCATCGCCCTCGATGTTGTAGAGGTCATCCTTCACTTTGTAGATGTTCAATTGCGGAATCGGCTTACTGATAAAGCCTTGAACGGTAGCCACGCCGGCGCCAATCAGTGCCGCCAGGGCAATGGCCAGGATTTTCTTGGACATGCGCTTCCTACGCCGAAGAATCGGAGCGGGCATTCTGCACACCGGTTGAACTATTGTCTAGTGGGTTTTCTTCTTAGGCGTCCCTAGGGGACTCGCGTTCGCATATGTCACTGATTCCAGACTATCTAGCTCGTGCCACGGCAACGTCACCAGGACCGGCGGACTTGCGCCACTGACTGCATAGATCGCGTGCGGCCTCCGCCCAGTGGGGATGCAGAAATTGAAATCCCGCCCGCTGAAGGCGTGCAGGAATGACGCGCCGGCTCTTCAAAACCAGCTCGCTTTCGGTGCCCATCAGGCGGGTACCGATCTCGATCATCCAGTTCGTCGCGGGAAGCCCGATTGGGATACCCCAGGCTGATCGCAGAAGCCGCATGAATTCCGCGTAGGGAAGAGGGTTGCTGGAAGCCACATTGACCGGCCCCGCGATGTCATCATGATCGATCAGCCAGAGGACCGCACGGATGAAGTCCTCGTAGTGGATCCACGATACATATTGGAGGCCGTCTCCAGCCTTTCCGCCGAGACCGAATCGAACGAGGCGCAGCAGGGTGTCGAAGATGCCCCCCGGATCCGGGCTCATCGTCATGGCGGACCGCATCAGGACCTTGCGCGTGCCGGGAGTAATGGTTTCGTTCAGCGCACGTTCCCACGCCGTCGCGACATCGATGCTGAAACGCCATGTGTCCGGAGCGTCCGGTTCCGCGCCGCCGAGGATTCCGGTGAACTCATCGTTAGGCGCGTCGTAGCGATGAGCATAGATCGTTGCGGTACTGGCCTGCAGCCATACGCGAGGCGGATGAGCAGCGCGCGCGATCACTTCGCCTATTACACGCGTTGAATTCACGCGTGACTTCAGAATGGATTCCCGATTCGCTTTCGTGTATCGGCAATTCACACTCCGGCCGGCAAGATTGATCACTCCATCGGCGCCGTCAATTTCTGCGGCCCAGCCGTCCGGCGTCTCCCCATTCCAAAACATCACTCGCCACGGAGCAGGCTGCGGAGTCCGGCTTAGAACCAGAACATCGTGGCCGGCCGCGTGCAGCGCTCGCGCCAGCAATGTTCCAACCTGACCGGTACCGCCGGGAAT
>QHXD01000874.1:0-1824 GCA_003223895.1 Acidobacteriota bacterium | reverse complement strand
TATGCCGGCCGGCGTCTTGCGGTTTTTCCTGCGACATACTAATATAAGTAAACATGTTCACTAAAAAAGTCAATGCGGAACCCGAACGCGGTCCCGGCCGGCCTCCGGGTCCTACCGCCCAGGGTCAGGAAATGCGGCAGCGTCTCTATGAGACGGCGATTCATCTGATCGCGGAACGGGGATATGCTTCGACAACGTTGCGCGACGTGGCCGAGGCTTCTGGAGTCAGCGTCGGCCTTCTGTACAAATATTTTCCCAGCAAGCGTGCCGTCGTTCTCGAGTTGTACGACCAGTTGTCCGCGGACTATGCAACGCGCGCGGCAGAGATGCATTCCGGCAAGTGGCGTGTCCGGTTCCTTTTTGCCTTACGGACGTGTCTGGAGGTGTTGGGCCCGCACCGGAAAACACTCGCTGCCCTGGTGCCGGTATTGGTTGGAGATCCTGAAGAAGGATTGTTCGCCTCCAATACGGCGTTTTCGCGATTGCGCGTGGAGAAGGTGTTTCAGGATGCCGTCGTGGAAGCGACGGATTCGCCCGGGCCCAGGCTGGCTGCGCCGTTGGGCCGGCTTCTCTATTTGCTTCACCTGGCAGTGATCCTTTGGTGGCTTCTGGACAAGAGTCCCAAGCAACGTGCGACCGAGAGTCTCGTCGCCCTTTTGCAACGAGTTTTGCCCTCGGCCGCCCTGGCGCTTCGCTTTCCGCCCGTTCCCTCGTTCGTGCGTTCCGCCGATGCTTTGTTTCGCGACGCGCTCTTACGTTTCTAGGACACGTGGAGTTTTTCCTCGATTATTGTCCAGCGCGTTCGATTCCCATCGTATTGCCTTACTCCGTATCTGTGATTGAAACTGATGACCGCACTGCGCGAGCAATGGACGCTTTGCGCAATGTCTTTCATAGAAAGGTCCGTTTCAACGAGGAGTTCAAGAATTCGCTGTTTCTGCCGTTCAGTAAGAGGTCGTCCCTGCATGCTACTTTTTTAAGTGCATCTTCGCTGCCTAAAAAAGAAGCGCCACGTTTTGCAAGTCGTACAGGATACTCTGGTTTTTCCCTTATTTCGTGTTGCGGCGTTGAAACGGGCTTAACGCTAAACGTACGCCCGCTCAGCCTTGCGGATGGCGCGGTAACGCTGGAAGGAACGGCGTTCATCCTCGAGTCCGAGCGCCGATCCGATAGTCGTCCCGCGAAACGTGTGGGCCAACATCTTCGGCCAGTTGCGCATCAGAAACAGGGGATCGTGCGCGAAAGCGAAAGGCATATGGCGGACCTTCATCCAGCGCTCGGCCTTCCACCTCATGAACTCGATTTCTTCCGCCGCGAGATGTTCGCTGCGCACGACGGCAGTGGTGCCGTCATATTCCTGAAGGTGCTCGTTGGTTATCAAACCCCGGTCGCGGAACTCCTGCGTCATCGGAGTTCGAGGATACGGAGTGGGATGTTGAATGTATGGCCAATCGATATACCGCCGCGCAAATTCCAGGTTGGCCTCAATGGATTCTCGGGTGTCGCCCGGATTGCCGATGATCAGGCCGCCGACGACGTACATCTTGTTCCGATGGAGGTAGTCAATCGCCTTCAGGGTGGCGTTGCCGGCATTCTTACCGCTTTCGCGGTATGTATTTTTGGAGCTGGCTCGCAGGAAATTCAAATCGTCCTCGAGGATGTTTTCAATCCCCAAAAAGACGTAACGAAATCCGGCCTTTTGCATCCGGGGCGCGAGGCTCTCACCATGATTCGAAATCGCCGAAGTCATCGCCTGCACGATGTAATCGTGTTTGTTCAGGCCCGCATCGATGATGGCCTGGCAAAGGGCTTAGAATCGCCGTA